>JALYPW010000063.1 GCA_030856145.1 Chloroflexota bacterium
AAGCGGACCCGCGGGCACCTGCCGACAACCGAGCCGCTCCCCTTCGGCGTCTGGGCGGACGTCCTCGAGGCGGGCAGCGTGGCCCTCGGCGACCCCGTCGAGGTCGTGCCGTGATCCCGCCCAATCAACTTCGGCTCGGCCTCAACCTGCCCTACACGGAGGACCAGCTCGTCGGCGCCACGCCGCGCTGGGCAGACATCCGCGACCTTGCCCGGACCGCGGAAGAGGTCGGCTTCGATGCCGTCTGGATCTCCGATCATGTCGGTTTCGGCGATCCCGTGAGCGACGAGCCCGGCTCCTGGAGCGGCGCCTGGGAGTCGTGGACCCTGCTGTCGGCCCTGGCCGCGACGACGACCCGAGTCGAGCTCGGGACCTACGTCCTGTGCACGCCGTTCCGCAACCCCGCGCTCCTCGCCAAGATGGCCGAGACCCTCGATGAAGTCAGCGGCGGGCGGTTGATCCTCGGCCTCGGGGCGGGCTGGAACGAGGCCGAGTTCGCGAGCTACGGCTACCCCTTCAGGGAGCGCTTCGACCGGTTCGAGGATGGCCTCCGGATCATTGCTTCGATGCTTCGGACCGGTCGAGCCAGCCATGCGGGCCGTCGCGAGAGCGCCGATCACGCTCGCCTCACCCCACGCGGGCCGCGTCCGGGCGGCCTGCCGATCATGGTCGGTGCCCATGGACCGCGGCTCCTCCGGCTCACGGCCGAGCTGGCCGATCACTGGAACGGCGGCCTCGCCAGCGTCGCCGAGACGATTGCCGGGCTCGCCGCGGTCGACGCAGCTTGCGACGCGATCGGTCGGGATCCGGCGACCCTGCGCCGCTCGATCGAGGTGCTGGTCCGACCCTCCGCCGCCGCCGATGCGCCGGCCGATGAGCGCGAGCTGCGTGGATCGGCCCGGGAGATCGCCGACGGCCTGGCCCGTTACGCCGCCCTCGGGATCGACGAGCTCCAGGTCCAGCTCCGCCCCAACGATCGGTCGGCTGTGGAGACCTTCTCGGCGGTCATCGACGCGCTCCACTGAGGCCAACCCCGGCCTGCGCAGCCGATCGCGTGCGTGAGGCGACGCCCTCCGTGCGGAGACCCGCGCCGGTCAGTGGCCGCCAAGGGCTGGTCTGGCCGGCGGCGGGCCGGGTGTCGCGCGGTTGCAACCTCTGAGCTCGACTGTGCGTGAAATACTGGTCCGGAGTATCGACAAGGGGGTTGTCAAATCGGCCCCGATCGGCTAGGATTTGCCCATCGCTGGCGTGTCATCACTTGACACGCCGGTCCGTGTGTCCGGCTCCTGGCGGAAGCGGATGCACACTGGATCGCCTCGGCGGATGCGCGATCCGTTCGCGATCCAGCATCCCGCAACGTCCTTTGCCGCGCGATTGGCCTCGCGCCCGACACCACCGGAGCGACCTTGACGACATTTCTTGACCAGACCCCCGCGATCGACATCGACTCGCGGTCCGCAGCATCCACCCCTCTCGACGAGCTCGTACCGACCGCCGCTGACGTGGCTGCCGTCATCGAGCACGACGAGCCGGTGATCGCACAGACGGCGACCACGCCGCCGAAGGCCGTTGTCGCGGACGACGACGCGGAGCCCGAGCAGGTGGACGACCTCCTCGACATCGAGGACTCGACCCGCCTGTACCTGCGCGAGATCGCTCGCGTGCCCCTCCTCACGGCCGAGGAGGAGGTCATGCTCGCCAAGACGATGGAGGTCGGACTCCGGATCTCGAGCGATCCGGCGCTGGCCGTGCTCGACCTTCACGTCTGGACCGCGAACAGCACCGAGCCGACGGCCCGCGCCAAGCATCCCCGCTACGCCCTGCCGTTCGAGACCGAGGCTGCTCGGATCGTGCGGGCTGCGATCGAGGCTGACGACGCCGCCGAGTTCCTCGTGACCGCGCCGCGCTTCGGGTTCACCGAGGCCATCGCCAACGCGACCGGCGAGGCGGCTGAGCTCCTCGAGAAGGCCCGCAACCTGCGCGCCGTCTACAACGAGCGACTCGATCCCGATGCCTTCCTGACCGCACTCGACTGGGTCCACGGCGCCGAGCGCCGGCCGGCCGTGCGCGAGAATGTCGCGATCCTTGCGATGCGCTCGTGGACCCGCGACGCCGTCGCCCTGCCCGCGCTTCGGCGCTGGCTCGAGGCCGGGCACGACGCCGACGCCGTCGAGGCGATGACGCCCACCCTCAAGGCGACCGGTGCGAAGGCGCGCGAACACTTGACCTCCGCCAACCTGCGCCTCGTCGTGGCCAACGCCAAGAAGTACATCAACCGCGGGATGAGCCTGCTGGACCTCGTCCAGGAAGGAAATGCCGGGCTGATGCGCGGCGTCGACAAGTTCGAGTGGGAGCGCGGCTTCAAGTTCTCGACGTACGCGACGTGGTGGATCCGCCAGGCGATCCAGCGCGGCCTCGCTGACCAGTCCCGCACGATCCGGATCCCGGTCCACATGGTCGAGACGATGAACCGCGTGACGCGGACCGCCCGCGAGCTTACGGTCGAGCTCGGTCGCGAGCCGTCGAACGCCGAGATCGCTGCGGTCCTGTCGAACGATCCCAAGACCGCGATCACGGCCGAGAAGGTCGAAGAGGTCCGGAGCTACGGCCGCAACCCGGTCTCGCTCGAGACTCCGATTGGCGACGAGAGCGACACCGAGCTCGGAACGCTGATCGAGGATCCCAACGCGATCTCGCCGATGGACGCCGTCTCGGAGACGATGCTCCGGGAGCAGGTCGCCCGGGTGCTCGACAGCCTCGAGGGCCGCGAGGAGCGCGTCATCCGCCTGCGCTTCGGCCTCGACGACGGTCGGCCCCGAACGCTCGAGGAAGTCGGCCACGAGTTCGGGCTGACCCGCGAGCGGATCCGCCAGATCGAGGCGCACGCACTGCGCAAGCTCCGCCACCCGTCGCGCAGCCGCAAGCTCCGCGACTACGTGACCGACTGACCGACTGACCGGACAACGCCGGATCACGAACAGACGCCGTCTCTCCTCGGAGGGGCGGCGTTCTCGATTCCGGGGTCAGATCGGGTCGGTCGGTCGCGGGGCGGCGAGGCCCTCGACGACCTCGACGTTCGGCAGCGAGCCCAGGATCGACGGCGAGGCGATCACCTTCCAGCTCCGGCTGCCGCCGCCGAGCACGATCCGTTCGCGCCCCATGACCGCCGCGTCGACCCACAGCGGGAGGCCGGCCGGCAGCCCGAACGCGGTCACGCCGCCGATCTCCATCCCGGTCAGGGCACGGGTCTCGTCAGGCGAGGCGAACGACGCCTTCTTGCCGAAGCGCTGCTTCACGACCCGGTTGACATCCAGGCGATGGGTCGAGAGGACGACGCATGCCGCGTAGACGGGCGGGTCGGACTTGCCGACGACGACGATCGTGTTGGCCGAGTCCTCCGGCGCGAATCCGTAGGCAGCACAGAAGGCCGCTGTGTCGGCAAGGGCCGGGTCGCAGGCGAAGAGTTCGTAGGATCCGCGACCGGCGAGGGCTGCCTCGAGGGCGGCGCGGTCGCGATCGTGATCGTCGGTCGAGTCGTCGGGCATGGCGCCCACGGTACCGGACCGGAGGCGGCTGGCGCCGCGTCATCGAACCGTCGCACGGCCGGGCGATCCTTCCACCATGGAATGGCTTGGTGATCTCGGGTCCGCGATCCTCGGCGGCCTCTACGAGTTCCGGGTGCCGGTCGCGATCGGAAGCGTCGTCGTCGCGGTCGGGCTCCTTGTCCTGGCACGGCGCCAAGGTTGGCTCGGTCGGGCTCGCCGCCACCCGCGGGCGAGTGCCGCGGTCCTCGTACCATTCCTCGCGATCGCCCTGCCGATCGGCTGGTACCTGACGTCGCCCCTCGTCCTGAGCGCATCGATCAACGAGCCGCCACCGGTCCTGGCAGCCGCATCGGCACCGGCCTCCATCGCGCCGAGCGCCTCCGCCGCGCCGAGCGCCTCCGTCGCGCCGAGCGCCTCCGCCGGCGCTTCGCTCGAGCCGGGTCGTTCCGCGCCGACCTCGACGCCAGCGGCGACCCCGAGGCCAGCGCCGACAGCGAGGCCCCTCCTCGCCCGATCCGGGTCGTTCCATGGCAGCGACGAGTTCCACTTCGGGCGCGGCACGGCCCGACTCATCGAGACCGCTCCCGGCTCGTTCGTCGTGCGACTCGAGGACTTCGCCGTCCGGAACGGGCCCGATCTCTACGTCTACCTTTCGCCCGCTGCCGCCGGCTACGCCAAGGGGGCGATCGAGCTCGGACGGCTCAAGGCGGACACCGGCAACCAGAATTACGTCGTGCCGGCAGGCGCCCTGGCGGACCCGTCACGAGCCGCCAGCGTCGTGATCTGGTGCAAGCAGTTCAGCCACCTGTTCGCGACCGCGCCGCTCGGCCGCTGACCCGTGATCCGCTGTCCGACGATCGCCTTGGCGAGCGTCTCGTTCGCGACAGCCAACGAGCGACCGGACTGCGACGCTTTCCCGGGTTGCGCGGGGGCGCCACTTTCAGACGATGACCAGGAGGTTCGCGACCGGTGCTCGGCACCCGCCAGCCGCCCCTCGCCGCCGCGCTGGCCGCCGCCCGGTCGGTCGTTCCGGCCGGCGTCGAGATCCGGGCCTGGCGCGAGCTCGCCGACTTCGCCGCCATGGTCCGTGTCTTCCAGGCCGCACGGGTCGTGGACGGTACCGGCTGGGAGGTAACGGTCGCCTCGCTCGAATCCGACTTGCGCGGCCTCGGCCTCGAGCCAACGGTCGACACCGAGAACCCGAGCGGCGCCCTCGGCCTCTACGAACGACACGGGTTCCGCGAGACGGACCGGGTGATCATCTTCCGCAGGGACCTGGAGCCGGCGCCCTGACGGCGGGCGGAACGTTGAAGGTCAGAGATCGGCGAAGACGCGCGTGATGACGTAGGCGGCGACGATCGTGACGATCGCGAGCCCAGCGATCCACGGCCATAGGGGCGATTCGGCCGGACTGCCGGCCACGACCCCCGCCGGCACAGCCGCCTCCGCCTCGACCGTCAGTCGGGCCGTTGCGCCGGTGAGGACCTGGTCTTCCTGGCCCTGGGTCCCCGGAAACGCGATCGCGATCGCGAAGGCGCCGGCGGTCGGGATCGTGATCGACCCCAGATACGGACTGCCGGGCGCGCCGGTCCGGACGAGCTCGGCCGTCGCGACGTCCGTACCGCGCGGCTCGCTGACGATCGCGACGACCCGGTCGAGCAGGCCGAGCGCAGCCGGATCCCAGGCGCCACGCGGGGTGACCTCGACCTCGAGGGCCAGCGGCCGGCCGGCGATCGGCGTCTCCGCCGGCGGATGGAGCGAGGCGGTTACCAGGTCCGCGCGTGGCACATCCGGCGGCGGCCCGACCCCGCCGTTGGCGAACGGCACGTCGACGTTCCGGCACGTACCGTCGTCGGGGCACTCCTCGCCCTCAAAGCCGACCTCGACGGGACCCGGACCGCCCTCGGGGACGGGGACCGCGGCGTGGACATGACCCGGCCAGTCCGATCGGGTCGCTACCCGGCTCGGCGGCGCGTTGCCGGTCGCGGCCGAGAGGATCAGGTAGCTGGGCATGGCCCGCGACAGCCGGACGCGCCCGTCCGCGTCGGTCTCGACGATCGTCACGCCGACGTCGATCGTGGATCCCGCCCGGGCATCGGCCGGGATGGGTGCGTCGAGCCACGCCGAGATTCCTCGCACGTGGCTCGGCTCGTGGCTCGGCGATGACCCTGACACGACCGACGGCGACGCCGCCCCGACAGGCCCGACGACGGCGATGCCGATGGCGACTGCGCCGGCCGCGAGTCCGGCCACGCGCCGCGCGCCCGTCGCCACGCCGCGCGTCCATCCGAGCGGCGACCGGCGCGCAGGACGGGTCATGCCCTCTTGTACACCGTCGACCGCGGGTTCGTTCGACTGCCGCCCGCGGCGATCCCGATCGCGACCGTCAGACCCGGGCGCCGACGGCCTCTCGCTCCGCGCTGGCAGGCCCGCGACGCGCCCGGTCCTTCAGGATCTGGCCCGCAGCGAGCTTGCCCGGCGCGCCCATCACGCAGCCGCCGGGATGGGTCCCGGAGCCGCACTGGTAGTAGCCATCGATCGGCGTCCGGTACTGCGACCAGCCAGGGGCCGGGCGGAACAGGAACATCTGGGGCGCGAGGAACTCGCCCGCGAAGATGTTGCCCTCGCTCAGCCCGACGGTCCGCTCGATGTCGAGCGGGGTCCGAATCTCGCGCTGGAGGACGAGGTCGCCAAAGCCCGGAAAGAACGACTCGAGCGTCGCCTGGACGGTGTCGCCGAAGCGCTCCTTCTCGGTGTCCCAGTCGCTCTCGCGGAGGTGGTACGGGGCGTACTGGATGAAGCAGCTCATCACGTGCTTGCCGGGTGGCGCCATGTCCGGATCGATCGTGGACTGGATCGCGGTGTCGATGTACGGCCTCTTCGAGTACCAGCCGTATTTCGCGTCGTCGTAGGCCCGCTCCAGGTACTCCATCGACGGGCCAATGTTCGTGAAGCCGCGGAACTGATCGGTCCGGTCGCCGAGGGCCGGGAAACGCGGAGCGCCGTCGAGGGCGAAGTTGACCTTGGCGGAGGTGCCCTGGAAGCGGAACCGCTCGATCGCGTCCACGAGGTCTGTGGGGAGTTCGCGCGGGTCGACGAGCTCGAGGAACGTCCGGCGCGGGTCGAGCGCCGAGACGACGACCGGGGCGTGGAACTCCGTCCCGTCGGCGAGGGCGACGCCGGTCGCCCGACCGTCCCGGGTGATGACCCGCTCCACGGGTGACTCGAGGGCGATCTCCGCCCCGAAGGCCTGGGCGGCCCGGGCAAGGACCTGTGTGAAGCCGCCGTTGCCCTGCTTGTGGAACGCCCACGCCCCGAACTCGCCATCGTGCTCGCCGAGGATGTGGTACAGCAGGACGAGGCCCGATCCCTGCGAGTACGGCCCGACCTTCGTCCCGATGATCGACGACGAGGCGAGGTAGCCCTTGAGGATCTCCGACTCGAAGTAGTCGTCGAGGAAGTCCGCGGCGGACCCCGTCAGGAGGCGGACCGCGTCGTGGAGGACCTTCTTGTTCATCCCGCGGAAGCGCGCGCCGAGCGAGGCCAGCGCGACGAGCTCCTCGGGGTCGTTGCTGAAGATGTCCGGCGGGACCTGGTCGAGGAGCGGCTTGATCGCCCGGCAGACCTGCAGGACGTCGTGGTTGAACGCCTCGTAGGCGTCCGCGTCGTGAGGGCTGTGGCGGGCGATCTCGCGGAGGTTCTCGCCGTGGTCCTGGCCGAGCAGGAGGTAGTCGCCGTCCTCCTTCGGGGCGAACGTGGAGGGCATGAGGAGCGGCATGAAGCCATGCTTCGCGAGCTCGAGGTCGTGGATGATGTCGGGCCGGAGGAGGCTCAGGGCGTACGAGAACGTCGTGAACCAGAAGCCGGGCCGGAGCTCCTCGGTGATCGCCGCTCCGCCGACGAGATGGCGGCGCTCGAGGATCAGTGTCTTCAGTCCGTTCTTGGCGAGGTAGGCGCCGTTGACGAGGCCGTTGTGGCCGCCGCCGATGACGATCGCGTCGTACGTCCGATCGGCGGCCCGGCGGTCCGGCAGGTTCGTGGCCGGATCCGTTCCATTCGTCCCGATCGTGCCGCTCGTGCCGTTGGCGGCGCTCTTCGACTTCGCCATCAGGCGGTCCTCCGATCGGGGTTGTAGAGCGGCAGCCGGCTGACCGCGGCGTCGAAGTACTCGTAGCGATGGTTGACCGGCAGCTCGAGCTTGACGCGCGAGCCCGGCTTCGTCCGGTCGAGCGGAACCCGGGCGAGGGCGATGTGGCGCTGGAGCATCGGCGAGTACATCAGGCTCGTCGCGTAGCCGAGCTGGGTGCCGGCGTCGTCGTAGACGTAGTACTCATCCTCCATAGGGGTGTGGTCCTTCGGCGGAATCAGGCCCGCCTCGTCGTAGTGGCGATCGTAGTCCTGCCAGTCGAGGACCAGGCCGGTCAACTTCCAGCGTGACGTCTTGTCGCGAAGCTCGCTCTCGACGGCGGCCCGGCCGATGAACCGGCGGTCGTCATTCGCCAGGCCGCGGACCATCCAGCCAAGGCCGATCTCGACCAGCGTCGAGCGGTTGGCGTCGGTCCAGGCAAACCGGCTGGAGCCAAAGTCGACGTCGAGCAGGAGCAGACCAGCCTCGATCCGGGCCATGGAGAGCGCGACGAGCCCGAACGGGATCACGCCCCGGCCGGCCGAGGCGTCGGCCACGACATCCCAGACCGCCACGGCCTGTGCGGCCGGAATCCAGAGTTCGTAGCCGAGGTCGCCGGTGAAGCCGGTTCGCGAGATCGTGACGTCGGCGCCGCCGATCGTCGCCGAGGCCAGGCCGAAGTACGGCAGGTCGGCCACCGCCGGGGTCAGGCAGGACAGGATCTCGCGCGATTTCGGGCCCTGGATCGAGAGGACGGCGGACGCCTCGCTGACGTCCTCGATCGTCACTCGCTGGCGGCCGATGAAGGCGCTGAAGTACGCCTGGTTCGGCTCCGCGCAGGTGAGCAGGTAGGCGTCGGCGGCCATCCGGAAGATCACGCCGTCCTCAACGACGAAGCCGCGGTCGTCGAGCCATGCGGTGTACTGGCCGTGCCCGACAGCGCAGGTCCGGATGTCGCGGGCGAGGACGCCGGCCAGGAATGCCTCGGCATCGGGTCCGTGGATCCGGTACTTGTACAGCGGCGACGAGTCGAATAGCCCGGCGCTGTTGCGGATCGCGAAGTACTCGAACTTCTCGGACAGCTGGTATTTCTGGGCGACGAGGTAGCCCGACCAGTGCTCCCAGAGACCCGCGACATTGGCCGCGCTGGTCCGATCGTGGAACGGTGTCGTGCGGATCATCGAGCCCTCGCTGTGGTCGGCGGCCGCCGCCCGGTCGATCTCCTCCGCGCCTCGATGGGGATCGCGCGGCGTCCTCCGGACGGCCGGCTGACGGTCGCGCATCCACGGCACGCCGTGCCGCGCCGTCCCGCAGGATGAACCGCCCGTCTCACCCCACGAGCCCGTCGCTCGCCCATCGAGGACGGCCCGTGCCCTCACCGCCTCGGCGCGATCGGCCGCCGGTTCGCACGGATCGGCCGGATGCCTATCCTGTGGCGTGGCCCTCTTCCAGATCGACGACCCCGGAACCCTGACCCGGCCGGCCCTGGTCGTCGCCCTCGACGGCTGGGTCGATGCCGGCAGTGCCGCGACGACGGCCGCCGGGCTCATCGCCGCCGGCGGCCGAACGGTCGTGACCTTCGACGCCGATCGTCTCTTCGACTATCGCGCCCGCCGACCGACTCTCGAGATCCAGGACGGCCGGCTGGCGGAACTCTCGTGGCCGGACTTCGAGATCGTGCTCGCCCGCCTCGATGGGCGCGACGTCCTCGTCCTGACCGGGCCCGAGCCGGATTACCGCTGGCGGCGCCTTGCCGACGGCGTCGTCGAGGCGGCCGGCACCCTCGGGGTCGAGCAGTGGATCACGATCGGGGCGATCCCGGCGGCGGTCCCGCACACCCGACCGGTCCCGATCCTGGGCACGGCCTCGGCGCCGGGCCTGCTGCGCGGTGACATCCGGCCCGGTCCGGCCGGCCTCCTGCGCGTCCCCGGCGCCCTCGTCAGCGTGCTCGAGATGCGGGCGGCCGAGACGGGGATCGAGGCGGTCGGCTACTTCGCCCAGGTTCCGCACTACGTCACCGGGCCGTATGCCCCGGCGGCGCTGGCCCTCCATCGCGCGGTCGCCCGCCATCTCGACCTCGAGCTCGACCCGGGCCCGTTGGGCGAGGAGGCAGTCCAGCTTCGGACCCGGCTCGACACGGCGACATCGGTCGACGACAACACGCGGGGCTACGTGGAGCGGCTCGAGGCGATGGTCGACGAGGAGCGCCTGCCGGCGGGCGACGACCTGATCTCGGAGATCGAGCAGTTCCTGCGCGACCAGGGCAGCGAGGGTCGCTCGCGGTCATGAGCGGCTCGCGGGCCGGGTCGGGTCGCACCGACAACTGGTGACCCGACGATAGGCGACACGAAGTGTCAGGATTCGATAGTCTGGCGGCGATGCGCGCTTCTCGCCTCGTTTCGGTCCTGCTCCTGCTCCAGTCCCGGGGCGGCCAGACGGCGGCCGAGCTGGCGCGTGAGCTCGAGGTCTCGGTCCGGACGATCCATCGCGATGTCGACGCCCTGAGCGCCTCGGGCGTCCCGATCTACGCCGACCGCGGGCCGCACGGCGGGATTCGCCTGGTCGATGGCTACCGGACGCGCCTGACCGGCATGACCGCCGACGAGGCAGAGGCGCTGTTCCTGTCGGGCCTGCCGGGTCCGGCCGCCGAACTCGGTCTCGGGACCGTCGTCGCCGCCGCGCAGCTGAAGGTGCTGGCCTCCCTACCGGTGGAGCTCCGGGCCCGAGCGTCGCGTCTCGTCGAGCGCTTCCACCTCGACGCGGCCGCCTGGTATCACGCGGACGAGCCGGTGCCGTTGCTCGGCCAGCTGTCCGAGGCGGTCTGGGAGAGCCGCCGGATCGAGATCGGCTATGACCGCGGCGACAAGACGGTCGATCGGGTCCTCGAGCCACTCGGCGTCGTCCTCAAGGCTGGCGTCTGGTACCTCGTCGCGGCAGCCGACGGCCAGCCACGGACCTACCGCGCGTCGCGGGTGACCCGGGTGACGCCGCTCGACGAGCCATTCGAGCGTCCTGCCGGGTTCGACCTCGCCGCGTTCTGGACGGAGTCGTCGGCGGCGTACGAACGGGACACGCCCCGGATCGCGGTGGTCCTGCGCATCGCCGCGCATCGCCTGCCACGCCTCCGCGGCGCGATCGCCGACCGGCCGTACGACACCCTGGAGCGTCTCGATCGGCCCGATCCCGACGGCTGGCTCCACGTCCTGGTCACGCTCGACTGGCCGAACGAGGTCGTCAGCCAGATCCTCGCGGTCGGACCGGACTGCGAGCTCCTGGAGCCGGTCGAACTGCGCGAGCGGATCGCGGCCCAGGCGAGGAGCGTCGCCGCTCACTACGAGCCGGCTCCTGCCGCGCAGCCCGAGCCCGCGGCGCAGCCGGTCAACCTCTAGGCCGGGATCCCGGCCGATCCGTCGCGCGGCGCCGTGCGGGTGGACCCGCCGGCCGTCGAAGCGGCGGTCGCCGGCCGGGTCAGCGTCGATCGCGTCACGACGGGACCGGCCGGTTCGGCTGCGTCATGATCGCGCGCGAGCAACCGCCGCTCGGTCGCGGCGCGCTCCAGGTCGCGGACCCGATCGGCATGGATCGTCCGCGCCAGCGTTTCCCAATGGAACATCTCGCACCTCGTCATCGGGCGATCGATCGACCGCGTCTCTCACGTGACGATCATGCAGGACATATGACGATCATGCAGGACATACCTGTCAGAAGTTGTCATGAGTTGGTCGGCGGGCCGCCAGGCAGGCCGTGAATCCAACGCGTGCGAGCCACACAGCAGCCAGCCGCAATGTGTTTGCGACGGGCGATCCGCTGCGCGATGGGCGTCTGGTGGTGATCCATCCGCTACAACTCCAGCGGTTCCCCAGTGCCCGGAGGTCAAGTCCACCCATGACATTCGATCCGAACGCCCGACTCGATCCCACGTCGGTCACCGACGCCCGCGGCGGCGGCAGCCGGATGGGCGGCCGGGGCGGCCTGGCCGTCGGCGGCGGCGGGCTCGGCCTCGTCATCACGATCATCTACATCCTGCTCGGCGGCAATCCGGGCGCCCTGCTCGGCGACGGCTCCGGCTCTGGAGGTGCGCCCGACGCGAACGCCCCCAACAGCTCAGCGCTCGCCTCGTGCAAGACCGGTGCTGACGCGAACGCGCGCGAGGACTGCCAGATCATCGGCTACGTCAACAGCATCGAGGCGTACTGGACCGGCGCCCTGGAGGGCTACACCAAAGCTGAGACGTACATCTTCACGGACGCCATCTCGACCGGATGTGGCAACGCGACGTCCGATACCGGCCCGTTCTACTGCCCGCCCGACAAGAGCGTGTTCATCGACCTGACTTTCTTCCAGGATCTGGAGAAGCGGTTCGGGGCGAAGGATGCGCCGTTCGCCCGGGCGTACGTCCTCGCCCATGAGTACGGACATCACGTCCAGAACCTGGTCGGAGACCTGCAGCCGGGCGGCAAAGACACCGGCCCGACCAGTCGAGCCGTCCGGACGGAACTGCAGGCCGACTGCTATGCCGGCGTGTGGGCCAACAACGCCCAGAAAACCGGGTTCATCCAGCCCCTGAAGGCCGAAGAGATCGCGGCGGCAGACGCAGCGGCCGAGGCCGTCGGAGACGACAACATCCAGAAGTCGGGCGGCGGACAGGTCGATCCAGACAGCTTCAGCCACGGGACCTCCGAGCAGCGAGTCCGCTGGTTCACGACTGGCTACGAGTCCGGCAATCCGGATGACTGCGACACGTTCAACGCCACGAGCCTCTGACCCGGGCGAGGCGCCCGGCCGCTTGAACCGCCCCACGACCGGCGAGCCGCCGCGGAGCGTCCGGGGCGAGGTCCTCGGCGACGAGCGATCCGAGCGGTTCCGCGCGTTCGAACGGCGCTTCTCGCTCGTCAGCCGCCTCCTCGACGACCTGGTCGTGGTGCCCGGGACGAGCCACCGGATCGGGCTGGACCCGATCGTGGGGCTGATCCCGGTCGTCGGCGACGCGGTGTCGGGCGTGGTCGGGTTCTGGCTGATCGCGGAGGCGACCCGGTTCGGCGTGCCGCGCGTGGTCGTGGCCCGGATGGTCCTGAACACGGCGGCCGACCTGATCCTCGGGTTCGTCCCGGTGCTCGGTGACCTGTTCGATATCGTGTCGCGGTCGAATGCCCGGAACCTGGCGCTGTTCCGGCGTCACGCCCTCGAGCCGGGCGCGTCCACCCGTGACGACCGGCTCATCCTGCTCGGCCTGGGCGCGGTCCTGATCGGGGTGCTGTGGCTGATCGTGACCGCGATCGGCTGGCTCCTCTCGATCGAGATCCCGGCTCCCTAGCCAGCGCCACGCGCCGGACCGCGCCAACGAGCTGCTGACGCCGTCCGCACCGCCGTCAGGCCGAGCCGCTCAGGCGGCGTCGTCGAGGCGGACCTCGATGAGCGGGCTCTGATCGACCATCCGGTCGAGGTCGGTGCGTCGCCAGTTCCGGGCGACGGTCTCGAGGATCCGCCGGCGCTCGGTCGGATCGTCCACGATCCGGGCCGTCGCCGGCAGGTCGGCGATCGCGCCGGGCGACTTCACGTGGACCGTCAGGTGCGGATCCGCATCGAGGTTCGCGATCCACGACCGGCGGCTCGGATGCGGCATTCCCGAGATCCAGAGCCGATCGTCGATCCGGTGGAACGCGATTTCGATGCGCCGCGGCTCGCCCGTCCGGCGCCCGGTCGTCGTGATGTCGATGATTCCGGATCCGCTCAGCGCGGCGCGGACGGCGTCGTCCATGGATCGGGTGCCTCCATCGTGGTAGATCGTTGCGCCAGCAACGATACCACGGGCGCCGGTCGGCTCGGTCAGACGACCTCAGACCGTCAGCGCTCGGCGGCGGCCTTCGCCTCGGCCTTCATCCCCTTCTTCCAGTCCTGGTACCTCCGCAACGACTCGGGTGAGTCGACGTCGCCGAGTGTCATGTGGTCCGGCACGAACGCCTCCCAGCCCGCCGGTGCGACACCCAGGCGCTTGCCCAGGATTGCGACAAGGGTGCCCGCCTTCATCGGCCCGAAGCCGGGCACCTCGAGCAGCCGCCGGTGCAAGTCGGCCCCGTCCTTCGCCTCCGTCCAGATCCGCGCTGCGTCGCCGTCGTAGCGCTCGACAAGCCAGGCCGCCATCTCGCGAGTCCGCTTGGCCATGTTGCCCGGAAAGCGGTGGAGAGCCGGCGGGGTGCGGAAGACGCGGTCGAGCTCGTCGGGGTCCAGCGCGGCGATCGTCTTCGCGTCGAGCGTGCCAAGCCGCTCGCGGAGGACGAGCGGTCCGGAGAAGGCCTTCTGGAGCGGAACCTGCTGGTCGAGGACGAAGCCGACGAAGAGCGCGAACGGATCGCTTGCGAGGAGGCGGTCGGCGGCGTCGTCGCCGGTGAATGGGAGGCGGACGGTCGTGGTCGTCATGACCGGATGGTACGGCGGCGCGCCCGGCAACGCGGCCGTTCGTCGTGCGGGGACGCTCCCGGCGTGCGCGTCCGGCGTCGTGATGTGATCATGGGACTCCGCGGACCGCCCGTCCGCCCGAGGAGGCCTCATGGCCAGGGTCGAGGACGTCGCGGTGCCGCTCAGCGACGGCTCGACGCTGCCTGCCGCCCTGGCCCTTGCTGCCCGGAACGCGGACAGGCCAGGCGGCCCGGCGGGCGACGACGCGCACCCGGCCAGCGCCCGACCTGGCGTCATCGTCATTCACGAGGCCATCGGCCTGAACGACGACATCCGGCACATCGCAGAGCGGTTCGCCGACGCCGGCTACGTCGCGCTCGCTCCCGACTTTCTATCCGGGCTCGGCGCGCAGCCCTTCTGCATCGCCCGCTTTGCCCGCGGGATCGGGAAGGTCGGGACGGGCCGACCGTACCGTCAGCTGGCGGCCGCTCGGGACTGGCTTGCCGAGCGCCCGGAGGTCGACGCCGAGCGGATCGGCGTCGCGGGCTTCTGCATGGGTGGCGGACTCGCCCTGCTCTACGCG
>JALYPW010000421.1 GCA_030856145.1 Chloroflexota bacterium
GGCTCGAACGACGATCCGGAACCCATCAACGAGGGCCTGCGTGTAGAGCATCCCGGGCTGCGGGCAGCCGAGCGCACCGTCGGGCCAGTGCGCCTCCGTGGCGCTCAGGACGTGGACCTCGCCGGCCGACACGCCTGCCCGCGCGGCGGCGTCGGCCACGACCGAACCGAGGATGTCTTCCGGGCAGCCGCCGGTCAGGGTCACGATGGCACGAGCCCGGTCGGTCGAAGGTTCACCCGGGCATCCTAGTCGTCGGTGACTGCGGGCACCGGTTTGATCGTCCGATCCGGACCATCGTCGGTGGATCGTTGGTACCCTTGGCGACCCAGGCGACGGCCGTTCAAGAGATGGCCGCGAACGTTCCCATCCACGGTATGGAGGCCTTCATGCATCGACGCTTTGTGGCGCTCGCGGCAACCCTAGTTCTCGCCTTCTCCGCGACCGGTGCAGCGGCCGCGCCGCCCGCGAGCCGTGACGCGCTCCGATCGACGTCGGTCCTGGACAAGACGTCCGCGATCGTCGTCTTCAAGCAGCTGCCCCTCGCCACCTACGACGGCCGGATCAGCGGCTACACCAAGACACGAGTCTCGAGCGGCAAGCTCAACCCGAACAGTGCCGCGGCGAAGAAGTACAAAGGCTATCTGGCGACGAAGCACAGCGCGTTCCAGAAGTGGCTCCAGACGAACGTCCCGAGCGCCAAGATCACGTCGCAGTACTACACGACGCTCAACGCGGTTGCGGTCAAGCTCAACGGCACCGCGATCGGCAAGCTCGCCGCCAACCCGGACGTGCTCGCGATCGAGTACAACGCGCTCTATCGCCCGACGATGAGCGAGAGCCACAAGATCATCAACGCGGCGGGCGCGTGGGCCAGCGCTGGTGGTCGGGCCGACGCCGGCAAGGGCGTCAAGGTCGGGATCATCGACTCCGGTGTCGATTACCGCCACCCGTTCTTCGACCCCACGGGCTTCAGCTATCCGCCCGGCTTCCCGAAGTGCGACGCGGCCGACACGGCGGGCGGGGCGTGCAAGAACGTCAGCCCCAAGGTCATCGTCGCCAAGGTCTTCTACAACAAGAACAACAAGACCGGCTACGACGCGTTGCCGGTCGCTGACGTCGGCAGCCACGGCACCCACGTTGGCGGCACCGTCGCCGGTGTCGTCGGCAAGACCGCGGTCGTCGAGGGCGTCTCGATCGACGACATGTCGGGCGTCGCTCCCGCGGCCTGGCTCGGCAACTACAACGTCTTCCCGGGTGAAGTCCAGAACGCCCGCAGCGAGGACATCCTCAACGCGGTCGAGGCCGCGGTGCTCGATGGCATGGACGTCCTGAACCTGTCGCTCGGCGGCGGCTACCACGGCAACAACGACCTGCTGGCGAAGGGCCTCGACACCGCGGTCGCCGCGGGCGTCGTCGTCGTCGCCTCGGCCGGCAACGAAGGACCGGGCGGCTTCACGATCGGCTCGCCGGGCCGTGCTCGCGACATCATCACGGTCGGCGCCAGCGCCAATCAGCACTTCGTCGGCCAGCCGCTGACCTACACCGGCGGCACCGCCCGTGGCGCGGTCGGGGACTTCGACCCGATGCCGGCCGGCACGTTCGGCCTGTTCGATACCGCCAACAACGGCTGCGCCTCGGTCGCGGCCGGCGCGAGTGGCAAAGTCGCGATCATCAATCGCGGTGCCTGCACATTCAGCACCAAGGTCGCCAATGCGAAGGCAGCCGGCGCGATCGGGGTCATCGTCGTGAACAACGTGGCCGGCGATCCGACCGCGATGGGCGCGACGGAAGGCTTCGACGACGACATCCCGGCGGTCATGATCTCGAACACCGACGGGGCTGCCCTCCGGGCGGCGAATCCGACGACGATCACGGTGGCGGCCTCGTTCAGCGAGTTCATCACCGAGAACGCCGACATCATGGCCGGCTTCAGCAGCCAGGGCCCGACTCACGTCGACTACGCCATCAAGCCGGACCTGACCTCGGTCGGCGTCAACGTCCTCAGCTCCGAGGCATGCGACGATGTTGGGGCATGCGGCAATGACGGCGACTGGGCGTTCTACGCCGGGACGTCGATGTCGTCGCCGCACGTGGCCGGCTCCGCGGCCGTCCTGCGCGGTCTCCATCGAAGCTGGACCCCTGCCCAGATCAAGTCGGCTCTCGTCAACACCTCGGACCTGGTCGCAAGGAACGCGTTCGACGCGTCCACGACGGTCGGTCCGATGATCCAGGGCGCCGGGCGCGAGGACCTCAGCGAGGCCGCCTCGACCGACGCCACGTTCTGGCCGGTCAGCGCGAGCTTCGGCCGGATCAACGCCAGCAAGGTCAACCCGACCTCGATCGCGATCAAGGTCCGCAACCTGACTGGCACGTCGCGGACGTTCGCGGTCGCGGAGATCAAGTTCACCCCGGGCGCCGGCAACGTCGGCCTGTACGGTGGCGGCACCACCAGCGCCGGCGACAGCCGGATCACGACCCCGACCTCGATCACGGTTCCGGCCATGGGAAGCGCGACGTTGACGATCACCGTCAACGCCGGGCAGGCCAAGGGCACCGTGGCCCAGGGCTGGCTCAAGCTGACCGGTGGCGGCGACGAGTACCAGGTCGCCTACTGGGCCCAGGTCGCGCCTTGACCTGAGCTCTGTCCACCCGGACACACGACAACGGCCCCGGCACAGTGCCGGGGCCGTTGTCGATTCCGGAGGGGGCGTCGGAAGGAGGTCGACGCCCCTGGGAGCTCAGGAGGTTGGCGGTCCGTCAGGAACTGATCATGCGCTGGTCACGAGAACGGGACTGAACGGCCCGGGCTCGAAGTCGAATTCGAGGTCCGCGGCGCGGTCGCGCGATCGGGCGGCCGCCGCGGCAAGGGCCACGCGATAGGTGGTGTCGGTCTCGGGCAGTGGCCGGACCGCGAGCTCGGTATCCAGGATCGCGCAGACCCGGCGGTACTGGCGGACGACCTGTGAGCGCGTCCCGGCCCGGCCGTAGGCGGCGATCAGGACCGCATGGGCCTCCTCGCGCAGGGGATCGCGACTCAACAGCCCACTGGCGGCGTGGCGCGCCCCGAGTGTGTCGCCGGCATCGAGACGGTCCTCGGCGACGCTCGCGAGAAGGTCCTCGTACAGGTCGGACAGGCGTTCCCGGTCGGCCGCAAAACATTCGTGACCGAGACCCTCGAGGAGATCCCCCTCGTACAACCCGACCGCCCGCTCGCGCTCGACGGCGTCGTCGCTGGCGGCGAGGGATTCGAACGCGTCGACGTCGACGTGGAGCGCAATGTCGCGGTGGAGTCCGATCGTGTCCTGATCGGCCTCGAGCCAGCGCTCCGCGTCGAGCCCGACGCCCGCCAGGGTGGACCGGATCAGCCAGAGCGCCTGGCGGAGGGACGCCGACGACGGCGCGCCGGCCTCGGGCCAGAGCTCGGCGGCAAGGGTGTCCCGGAGGCGCGGGCGGGGGCGCAGGACGAGAAGCGCCATGAGCGCCTGGGCATGGCGACCGCCGATCCGGATCGTCGCGTCCCCGGCCTGGACCTCCATCCGGCCCAGGAGGCGAACCTGGAGCGTGGTGCTGGCGCTCATCCGTCCCCTCGCGAAGGTGCGGCAAGCGCCCGGCGTTCCCCCCAGAGGAGCCGGGCGCTGCCGACCGTTGACCACCGGGCCCTCCAGGGCCTGGCGGCCTCAACCCCCCGGGACGGGCAACCCCTCGTCCGTCCCCTCCGGCGTGTGTTCCCTCCCGGGACAATCCACCGATGGCGATCATGCTGGTCGCGCACGCGACGCCCCGGTGAGCGCAGCAACGACACGAGAAGTGTCGGCAAGCCGACACAAGAGGGTGAACGAATCGGGCGCCAAGGCTCCCCGCTACACTAACGACCATCGTGCCGACGGCCGTCATCGCGTTCGAGTTCGACCCGCTGTTGCGCCTTGCCGACGGCGTCGTCCGGTGGGAGACGGTGGCGATCGCGGCAAGCATGTTCGTCGCGCTCGCGATCGCCGGGGTCGCGGCACGCGGGGCCAGCCTCCGCGCTGATGACCTGCTCTTCGTGGTCCTCGGGATCGTGCCCGGGGCCGTGCTCGGCGGACGCCTCGGCTACGTCCTCCTCCACCCGGGCTTCTTCCTCGCCGAGCCTGGCCGAATCCTCGATCCGGGAACGGGCAGCCTCGAGCTGACACTGGCAGTCGTCGGCGGGGCGCTGACCGGATCGCTCGTTGCCGTCCTGCTCGACGGGCGACCCGGCCCGTGGCTCCACATCGCCGCCCTGCCGACGCTGCTGGCCCTGTCGCTCGGCAAGCTCGCGACCGTCCTCGGCGGGACCGGCCAGGGGATGCCCACCAGTGGCGAACCGGCAACCGCGTACCTCGGGCCTGGGCCGTGGGGCTCGCTCGGGCCGGAGATCCCGTCGATCCCGTCGCAGGCTCTCGAGGCACTGGCCGCGGCCACGGTCCTCGGCGTC
>JALYPW010000430.1 GCA_030856145.1 Chloroflexota bacterium
CCCCTCCGGATCGGCCCGCGCCTGTTCTCCTGGGGCGCCCGGACGTGGGTCATGGGCATCCTGAACGTCACGCCCGACTCGTTCTCCGGCGACGGCCTCCTCATGGCTCCCGATCCGGCTTCCGCCGCGGTGGAGCGTGGTCGGCGGATGGTCGCGGACGGCGCCGACATCCTCGACATCGGCGGCGAATCGACCCGACCGGGCCACGACCCCGTCGCCGACGACGACGAGATCGCACGGGTCGGGCCGGTCGTCGTGGCCCTCCGGTCGGCCCTGCCCGACACGCCCCTGAGCATCGACACCACGAAGGTCGCGGTGGCCGCCGCCGCCCTCGACGCGGGGGCTGACCTGATCAACGACGTGTGGGGCGTGTCGCCCGACGATGGCCTGCTCCGGCTCGCGGCCGACCGCGGCGTCCCGATCGTGCTCATGCACAACCGTGCCGAGGCGCGCTACGCGAACCTGCTCGCCGAGGTCGTCGCCGATCTCGAGACCGCGATCGGGCGAGCGGTCCGGGCCGGCGTCGAGCGCGACGCGATCCTCGTCGATCCCGGCTTCGGCTTCGGCAAGACCGCCGAACACAATCTCGCGCTGCTGCGCGGCCTGGGCGATCTCCGTTCCCTCGGCCGGCCGATCCTGCTCGGGGCGTCGCGGAAGTCGACGCTGGGCACGGTCCTCGACCTGCCGCCCGACGAGCGGGTCGAAGCGACGCTGGTGACCACCGCGCTCGGGATCGCCGCCGGCGTCGATCTCGTGCGGGTCCACGATGTCCGCGAGAATGTCCGGGCCGCCCGGATGGCCGACGCGATCGTCCGCGGCGCAACCCTCGCGACCGCGACCCCTCGACACGAAGGAGCCCTGCCCTGAGCGACCGGATCGTGCTCCACAACCTTCAGCTCCAGGGCCGGCACGGCTACTACGACCATGAGCTCGAGGCGCCCCAGCCGTTCGAGGTCGACGTCGAGCTCGCGCTCAACCTCCAGCCGGCCGGCGTCGACGACGACCTCGAGCAGTCGGTCGACTACGGCAAGGTCTACGACGTCGTCCGCCAGATCGTCGAGTCCACGTCGTTCCGCCTGCTCGAGGCGCTGGCCGAGGCGATCAGCCACGAGATCCTCGCGAACTTCCCCGTGACCGAGGTCGGCGTCCGGGTCCGGAAGCCGGCCGTCAAGCTCGGCGGCCCGCTCGACTACGCCGGGGTCGAGATCTGGCGCCGCCGCTCCCCGGGCTGACCGGCGATCCCCGGGCAGATCGGACGACGATCAGCCGGCGTTCGGCGGGCGCACGCCGAGGGTGACGAGGACCGAGACGCGGTCGGCGCCGCGCAGGATCTCGAGCGTGATCGTGTCGCCCGGCGCGAACTGGGTCAGGACCGCATCGAGCGGGTGCTCGGCGTCGATCGCCTGGCCGTTGATCGCGACGACGATGTCGTTGGTCTGGATCCCGGCGGCATGGGCCGGGCTGCCGGCCTTCACCGCGTTCGCGTCGGTCGGGGTGCCCGTCGCCTCATCGAGGATCCGGACCCACGCTCCGCTGGCGGTCGCGAGCGATTGCTCCTTCTGGAGCTTGGCGTCGATCGCGTAGTACTGGATGCCGATGTACGGCCGCGCAAGTTCTTCGCCGGCCAGCGCCTGGCGCATGATCGGGCGGGCGACGTTGATCGGGATCGAGAACCCGATCCCGTTCGAGTCGCGGGCGATCGCGGTGTTGACGCCGATGACGGCCCCGGTCGAGTCGAGGAGCGGCCCGCCGCTGTTTCCCGGATTGATCGCCGCGTCCGTCTGGATCAGGTTGCGGAGGTCGCCCCCTTCTGTCGTGATCCGGCGGCCCAGGGCTGACACGATCCCGCTCGTCACGCTGTTCGAGAAGGTGCCGAGCGGGCTGCCGATCGCGACGACCAGCTCGCCGACCTTCAGGCCGTCGGAATCGCCCATCGTGACCGCCGGCAGGCCGGTGGCTTCGACCTTCACGATTGCGAGGTCGGTCAGCGTGTCGATCCCGTACACCGTGCCCGGGTACTCGGTCCCGTCCTGGAGCTCGACGATCAGGCTCGTCGTCCCCGCCACGACGTGGCGATTGGTGAGGATCCAGCCGTTCGCGTCGAAGATCAATCCGGACCCGACGCCCTGCTGCTCCTCCTGGACAGCGCTGTCCGGATCGACGCCCTCGGTCGTGATCCGGACGACCGACGGTCCGGCCTTCGCGGCGACGTCGATGATCGCCGACGATTCGTCCAGGGTGACCGGCTGCTTGATCGTGGCCGAGTTCGGCGCCTGGCTCGAGCCCGGGGCGGCCGGACGGTCGAGGGCGCCGCTGGCGTTCAGGGCGAGGACCGTGCCGCCCGAGGCGAGGACGGCGGCGAAAAGGGCCGCCGCGAGCACGGTCCCGCCGCCGACACCGGCCCGCTTCGGCGGAGGCGCGACGGCCAGGGGTGGGGT
>JALYPW010000482.1 GCA_030856145.1 Chloroflexota bacterium
CTGGTACCCTCGCGAGCGCATGAAGACCGGTTTGTCGATTCTGGGGGGGCTGGTCGCCGGAGTCCTCGTCGCCGTCGGTGTCCTGGCCGCGTTCGTGTTCGTCGGCCCGGACCCGGTCGGCCTGCGCCCGACGCTCGCCCCGACCCTCCTGCCGAGTGCGTCGCCGAGCGCGTCGATCGAGCCGTCAGCAGGGCCGTCGGCCAGCATCGCGCCCGGATCGGGCAGCCCCTCTGGCTCGGCCGGCCCCAGCGACGCGGTCCAGGACAACTTCCACGTCGGTCAGGTCGCGCCCGCCCTCGTCGTTCCGCAGGTCGGCGGCGGCACGATCGACCTGGCGAACCTGCGCGGCCAGCCGGTCTGGGTGAACTTCATGCAGACGACGTGCCCCGAGTGCATCGACGAGTTTCCGCGGATGAACGCCTTCAAGGCGCGCTATGAGAAGGACGGCCTCGTGATCGTCGCGATCGACATCCGCGAGGACGAGGGCACGGTCGCGTCGTTCGCCCAGCGGCTCGGGGCGACGTTCCCGCTCGGCCTCGACGGCGATGGGAAGGCGCAGCAGGCGTGGGGCGCATACGCCCTGCCGATGCACTTCTGGATCGACAAGGACGGGGTCGTCCGGGCCGGCGCTCTCGGCGGGATCGGCGCCGACGTGATGGCGACAAGCCTCCAGAAGATCCTGCCCGGGGTGACTGTCACCCCATAGCTCGACGATCAGGCTGGCTGATCGGATCGACGCCCCCCACGCTTCGCGGGCGATCAGCCGGCGATCGCGGCCGCCGCGCTCTCGATCATCCCCAGGATCAGGCCCGGGAACAGCCCGAACGCGATCGTCAGAGCGGTCGCAGCGGCGAGCCCGCCCCACAGCAGCCGGCCGTGGCGCGGCGCGGTGGTGTCCGCGACGGGCTCGCGCATGAACATGTAGACGACCACGCGCAGGTAGTAGAACGCGGCCGCGGCGGCGTTCAGGACCATGAGCACGGCGAGGAACCCGACCCAGCCGCCGGCCTCGACCGCCGACTTGATCAGCAGGAACTTGGCGAAGAAACCGGCGGTCGGCGGGATGCCGGTGAGCGACAGCAGGAAGAGGGTCATCAGGATCGTCAGGACCGGCTCGCGCCGGACGAGCCCGGCGAACGTGTTCAGGCTCGAGGTCACGCCGGCCCGCTTCTGGAGGGCGGCGACCACCGCGAACGCGCCGAGGTTCATGAACGAGTAGGCGGCCCCGTAGAAGAGCAGGCCCTCGAGGCCGCTCGCCTGGCCGCCGGCGTACGCCGCGAGGCCGACGAGCATGTACCCGGTGTGGGCGATCGAGCTGTAAGCCAGCATCCGCTTGACGTTGTCCTGGGTCAGCGCGACGAGGTTGCCCAGGGTCATCGTCGTCGCGGCGAGCACGATCACGACCGGCAGCCAGTCGGCCTTCAGCGGCCCCAGCGCCTCCACGAACAGGCGCAGGATCAGCGCGAACGCCCCGATCTTCGGACCGACCGAGAGGTAGCCGGTCACCGGCGTCGGCGACCCCTGGTAGGCGTCGGGCGTCCAGTAGTGGAACGGTACCGCCGCGATCTTGAACGCGACGCCGGTGGTGAGGAAGGCGAAGCCCATCGCGAGGCCCGGGCTGAACGGCGACTGGCCACTCGCGACCTGGGTCAGGGTGCTCGCGACGTCGGAGATCCGGGTCGAGCCCGACAGGCCCCACACGAAGGCCAGCCCGAACAGGAAGATCGCCGAGCTGAACGAGCCGAGCAGGAAGTACTTGATCGCGCCCTCGGTCGAATTGCCGTCCGACTTGTGGTAGCCGGCGAGGAGGTATCCCGGCAGGACCATGAGCTCGAGACCCAGGAAGAGGAGCAGCAGGTCGGCCGAGGCGGCGATCACCATCGCCCCGCACATCGCGAACACGAGGACCGTCGCGAACTCGGCGACGGGCAGGTTGCGCGGCGCGAGGTAGTCCGGGGCGAAGACGATCGTCAGTGCCACGATCGCGATGAACAACAGGTCGAGGAACGTCGTCAGGGCGTCGAGCCGGTACGCCCCGTCGAACGCGGTCCGGGCCTCCGTCGCCCCGGCCGAGAGCGTGATCGCGGCGGTGATCCCGAGCCCGACCAGCGCCACGAACACGACCATCCCCGAGCGGTTCGGCCAGACGAGGTCGACGAGCAGGATGGCAATCGCGGTCGCAACGGCCGCGAGGAGCGGCCCGATGACGGTCAGGTCGGCCGCGGTCACGAGGCTGGCTCCACAGCGTGGACCGGCTCCCCGGGCGAGTCGGGTCGAGCCGGCCCGCCGCCACCCGAGAGATCGATCCGGGCGACCCAGATCAGCCGCCCGATCACGTACAGGATCGGCACGGCGATCGCGATCAGCGCCGTCTGGGGTGGGATCGCCACCGGACCCTCTCGGGCGACATCGAAGAGGACGAAGGTCACGGAGTTCCGGACGAGATCGAGGATCAGCCCCGGGAAGAGGCCGAACACGACGGTCAGCGCGGCCAGGGGCGCGATCGTGAGGATCTCGGTCGGGGTCATGTCGGTCAGGTGGTGGCCGAGGCCCTTCAGGAAGTCGGACAGCTCGCCGAACGCGATCCGCTGGAACATCCAGAGCAGATAGCCCGCCGCGAGGACCATGCAGAACGTCGCGATGGCGCCCACGATCGGCGAGTACTCGAAGGCGCCGACGAGGACGAGAAACTCCCCGACGAAGCCGGACAGGCCGGGCAGCCCGCCCGAGGCGAAGACGAAGAATCCGAGGGCCACCGCGTAGACCGGCAGGACGCCCGCGACGCCGCCCATCTTCGCGATCGTCCGGTCATGGGTCCGTTCGTAGATGACCCCGACGAGGAGGAACAGGGCGCCCGTGATCAGGCCGTGGTTGATCATCTGGAGGATCGCGCCGTCCATGCCCTGGGTGTTGAACACGAAGATCCCGAGGGTGACGAAGCCCATGTGCGAGACCGAGCTGTACGCCACGAGCTTCTTCAGATCCGGTTGGACGAGGGCCACGATCGCGCCGTAGATGATCGCGATCAGGCTCAGGACGATGATCACCGGGGCGAACGCCTGGGCGGCCGCGGGGAAGAGCGGCAGGGCGAACCGGATGAAGCCGTACGCCCCGAGCTTGAGCATCACGGCGGCAAGGATCACCGAGCCCGCCGTCGGAGCCTGGACGTGAGCGTCGGGCAGCCATGTGTGGAACGGGAACATCGGGACCTTGATCGCGAACGCGAGGAAGAAGGCGAGGAACGCAAAGATCTGGAGGGTCGGGTCGAAGCTCGCCTGGCGGAGCACCTCGAAGTCGAACGCTCCCGCCCACGTGCCGGCCGACGACTGGTAGGCGAACGCCGTCGCCAGGATCGCGACCAGCATCAGGAGCGAGCCGACGAGGGTGTAGAGAACGAACTTGATCGTGGCGTAGATCCGGTTTGCGCCACCCCAGATCCCGATGATCAGGTACATCGGGACGAGCACGATCTCCCAGAAGATGTAGAAGAGGAACGTGTCGAGGGCGATGAACACCCCGATCATCCCGACCTCGAGGATCAGGAACGAGATCATGTACTCCTTGATCCGTTCCTTGATCGGCGCGAACGAGGCGAGGATGCTGATCCAGGAGAGGGTCGTGGTCAGGACGACGAGGATCAGCGACAGCCCGTCGACGCCGACCTTGTACTGGATTCCGAAGAGGGGGATCCAGTCGAGGGCCTCGCCGAACTGGAACTGGCGCGCCGAACCCGGATCGAAGCCGATCAGGAGCAGGAGCGAGATCGCCCACGCGACGAGGCTCGCGCCGAGGGCCAGCAGCCGGGCGTAGCTCGCCGGGGCGAATGCGATCAGGAGGGCCCCCACGAGCGGCGTGAACGCGACGATCGACAGGATCGGGATATCGCCGATGTTCATCGCGGCCGGCCCCCCATCAGCGGGCCGCCAGGACGAGGAACGAGCCGGCCATGACGATCAGGCCGAGCGCGATGCCGAGGGCGTAGTTCTGGACACGTCCGGTCTGGACGCGGCGGAGCTCCTTGCCGGCGCCGACGGTCGTCGTCGCAACGTCATTGACCGTGTCGTCGACGACCCGCCGGTCGAACCACCACAGGAACGCGGCGAGGCGGCCGCCGATCGTCATGAACAGCAGGTGGTTGAGGTCGTCGAACCACCACTTGTTGAGCGACGCGCGGTAGAGGAACGGGACGCGCGCGGTCAGGGCTCGGACGCGCTCGGGGTTCGGGCGCCAGTTGATCGCGGCGAGGTTGACGCCGAACAGGCGCCATGCGGCGAACACGCCGATCACCGCGACCGCGACACTCGCCCCGATCAGGGCCCCGTCGAGGCCGAACAGCTGGTATTCCGCTTCGTGGTGGCCGAGCAGCTCGAGTCCCTGGGCGAAGACCGGCTCCAGCCAGTGGTGAAGCAAACCCGGCCCCTCGAGCCCGAGGAGCGGCCCGAGCGGCGGTCCCGGCAGGGACAGGACGATGCCGAGCAGGACGGTCGGGATCGCGAGGAGCCAGAGCGGGGTCGTCATCACGGCCGGCGACTCGTGGATGTGCGGCTCGACCGTCGGATCGACCCGGCTCTCGCCCCAGAACGTCAACCCGATCAGCCGGAACATGTAGAACGCGGTCATCACGGCCACGACAAGGCCGATCGCCCAGACCCACCCGAATCCGAGCTTGAACGCCTCGCCGAGGATCTCGTCCTTCGAGAAGAAGCCGGCCAGCGGCGGAATCCCGGCGATCGCGATCGAGCCGAGAAGCATCGTCCGGTAGGTGTGCGGAATCTTCTTTGCGAGGCCGCCCATCTTGCGCATGTCCTGCTCGTCGTGGACCGCGTGGATGACCGATCCGGAGCCGAGGAACAGGAGGCCCTTGAAGAAGCCGTGGGTCATCAGGTGGAAGATCGCCGCGGTGTAGGCACCAACGCCCAGGGAGGCGAACATGTAGCCGAGCTGGCTGAGGGTGGAATACGCCAGGACCCGCTTGATGTCGGTCTGGGTCATCGCGATCGAGGCTGCCAGGATCGCGGTGAAGATGCCGATCCCCGCGACCACGGCCATGACCTCCGGGGCGCTCGCGAAGATCGGGTTCGTTCGGGCAACGAGATAGACGCCGGCGTTGACCATCGTCGCGGCATGGATCAGGGCCGACACCGGGGTCGGGCCCTCCATCGCGTCGGGCAGCCAGACGTGGAGCGGGAACTGGGCGCTCTTGCCCATCGCCCCGGCGAAGATCAGCAGGGCGACAACGAAGATCGGGATCGTGAGGACCGCGTCTTCGGCCGTCAGCCCGGCGATCGCCTCGCGGATGTTCAGCGTCCCCGTATTCACGAAGATCGCCATGATCCCGAGGGCGAACCCGACGTCGCCGACGCGGTTGACGATGAACGCCTTCTTGGCCGCCAACGCCGCCGACCGCTTGTGCTTCCAGAACCCGATCAACAGGTAGCTCGACAGCCCGACCAGCTCCCAGGCGACGAAGACGACCAGGAAGTTGTCCGCCAGGACGAGGAGGAGCATCGAGACCATGAACAGGTTGAGGTAGGCGAAGAACCGCCAGTACCCCGGGTCATGGCTCATGTAGCCGATCGAGTAGACGTGAACGAGCAGGCCGATCGTCAGCACGACGATCAGCAGGACCGCGGTCAGGTTGTCGACGAAGAAGCCGGCCTCGACGACGAACTCGCCTGACGGGATCCACTCGTAGAGGGTGTGGCCGTAGCCGTGCTCCCCGAACGGTGCCGCGCCGGTGACCGCGCTGAAGGCGACCCACATCCCGATCAGCCAGGCGAGACCGATCGCCCCGACCGGGACGAGGTGAGCGCGCTTGCCGAGCCGTCGCCCGGCGACGGCGGTGAACAGGAAGCCGGCCAGGGGCAGGGCGATGATCAGCGGGATCAGGAGGTCCCACTGGCCGCCGGCGACAACGCCCTCGGCTCCCTCGCCGACCTCGGTCGCGGCCAGGATCGCGCCGATCGGCAGGCCGAACGCGCTCATTGCGACATCGCGTCGTACTCGTCGACGAGCGGGGTCTTCTTGTTCCGGTAGATCGCCATGATGATCGACAGGCCGACCGTCGCCTCGCCGGCCGCCACGCCCATCACGAGCAGGGCGATCACCGAGCCGCTCGCACCGAGGGCCGGAATGAACGAGGCGAAGGCGATGATCGAGAGGTTGACCGCGTTGAGCATCAACTCGATCGACATGAGCATGCTGATCGCGTTGCGCCGGGCGAGGAAGCCGAACATCCCGATCGCGAAGAGCAGGCTCGACAGGGTCAGGTAGGCGTTCAGGGAACGCGAGCCACCGGCGGCCAGGGCGATCAGCCCGAGGCCGACAACGAACGCGCCGGCGAGCGCGGTGCCGACGAAGACGCGGATCACCGGGGCGGGTCCGTCGGGCCGCCGCGCTCGCGCTTGGCGAGGAATACGCCACCGATCACGGCCGCGAGCAGCAGGATCCCGAGAACCTCGAACGGCAGGACCCAGTTCGCGAACAGCTCCTTGGCCAGGACGAAGGTGTCCGTATGACCGCGCTGACCTTCGCCGCCCCACGTCGTCGAGCCGATCGCGAGCAGGACGACCACGGTCAGGACGACCGCGGCCACGGCCGCCGGCACGGCCTGGGTCTGGAACACGAGTCGGCTCGGCGCATCCTTGGTCTGGGTCAGCATGATTGCGAACAGGACCAGGACGCTGATCGCCCCGATGTAGACCAGGACCTGGGCAGCTCCCACGAGTGGCGCGCCGGCCATCACGTAGATCCCGGCCAGGGCCGCGAAGCAGACCATCATCGCGAGGCCGCAGCGGATGATGTCGCGCATCGTCACGACGGCGAGGCCGGCGGCGAGCATCGTCCCGGCCAGGATGACGAACAGGGCGTCGTCCCAGGGGATGCTCGTGAACGGGATCGTCGAGCCGATCTCCACGCGGGCGCTCGCTCAGCCGTGCCCGTGGCCGGCGTGGTCGCCGCCGG
>JALYPW010000008.1 GCA_030856145.1 Chloroflexota bacterium
GACGCCACCGAGCGCGGCCGCGACGAGCGCCTCGGGCCCACCGTCGACCAGGTGGATGACCGTCCCGTCGCGGGCGATCGACGGCTCGATCGAGGCGAGCGAGCGGGCGAGGGCCGCTGCCTGCCAGCCCCACGGCGCCCGGATCGGCGGTCCGGACAGGGCCGCGAGAGGCAGCCCGGCCGCGGCCTCCGAACCGACCGTCCAGGCGGTCGCCCAGTACGTCAGGGACAGGCGCTCCTGGTTGGGTCGAACGGGCGGCTGGCCGAGGACGAGCCGGATCCGGCGCCGGAGCGTGGGGGCGCCATCCCAGCCCCGACCCTGTGCTGCTTCGGCCCCGATCGCGCGCGTCGTCGACGGACCGGTCACCCCGACCACCGCAGTCGCGCTGCCTTCGTCGAGCGCCTGGAGGTCATTGCCGAGACGAGCCTGGACCGCCCCACCGGGACCGCTCTCGAGGCGCTGGATGAAGCCGCGGACGGTCCGGATCCCGTCCTCGAACGCCAGCCACGGATTGCGCTCGCGCCACTGCCCGGAACCCGGCGGCCGGACGCGGCCGGCCTGGATCCGGAGCGTCCCGAGCCGGCCCGGGTAGCCGTTGAGCCGGCTGGCCGGCAGCAGGGCGTGGAGGAAGCCCAGGCGCAGGGCGGCCTCGACCGGAGCGGCGCGCAGATCGCCTTCGATCCGATCGAGGATGGCCACGAGTCCGACGAGCTGGCGCGGGGTGTGCAGATCGAGCAGGCCGTCGACGAGGTCCGCGCCGCCTTCGACCACCGGAAACCGCTCCGCCAGCCGGGCCCGGGCAGCGGCCAGGTCGTCGGGGATCGCCCGGGCGCGACGCAGGTCCGCCTCGTCGAGCTCGGCGTGACGCTGATCGCCGCCGCGTTGTCCACGACACACCGGGCATGCATAGAACTTGCGAGCCCTCGCCCGATCGCGATCCAGGCCTGACGGCGCGGCGGCACCCGGGCGGTCGGTGCCGGTCGTCGCGGCCGGGGAGGTCGGTTCAGGCTCGCCATCGAACCCAGCCGCTGCCTGGAGCTCAGGCTCCTCGACCCCGGCCGGGCCGGACCAGACGATCTCGTCGATGGTCAGGCTCCGGCCGCATGTCGCGCAGCGCGTGGTGAACAGGTCGCCGACCGCAACCTTCAGGCTGGTCTGGCCGTGCGGCGAGGCGCCCATCGCCTGGAAGGCGGCGTCGAGGTGACGGAGATCCGGTGGGCGCAGGACGAGCTCGGCCAGGAGTCGGGTGAGGGGCGTCGACTCGAGGCTGACCGCCCGGCGCTGGCGATCGACCGCGGCCCTCGCGATCCATCCGCCGCGACCGCTCAGGTCGAGGACGACGTCGCCCGGGGCGCTGTACGCCTCGATCGGGCCGGCGATCAGCCCGGGCGGCGGCGGCGGCGCGAGGCGGTCGAAGAACGGCAGGGAGAAGCCAGGCTCCGCTCGGACCAGGGACGCGCGACCCGCCATCCCGGAAGCCTAACCGCGCCGGACCGTGTCGTCGCGTGCCTGTCCGCGTAGGCCGGCCGCCGTGCCGTGAGTCACCACCCGGGTCCGATTCTGCACGGCCGCGCTCGACTCACCGCGAATCGCGGCTGAGCCACGCTCAGTGATCGCCGATCTGAGTCGCCTCGCGGGTCACGTCACGGACGCCGACGCGACGGCGTTCGTCGCCCCGTCCCGATCACGCCACTGCGTTCGTCGGCTCGGCGACTGAGTTCGTCGCGCCCGGGCGGCCAGGGCAAGGCTCCAACGCGGCCTTGGTCGTTCAGGCGCGACAGCCGCTGAATCTAGCTCTCGTCAGCGTCGTCGAGCTCTTCCTCGAAGGCTTCGTCGGTCGTTGCCTCGGGCGGCAGGACGCGGTCGAGGTCCTCGATCTCGTCGTCCTCGTCGTCGTCCTCGAGGTCCTCCTCGAGATCCATCTCCTCGCGAACGAGGGTGCCCTTCGTGTACGGCCGCAGGTCGGTCGACTTGGCCGCCGTCGGAAAGGACACCTTGCCGTAGTTGCGCGGGTCCTGGTAGATCTCGCGGATGATGATCCGGACGTCCTTGTCGCCGAGCGACGTCACGCCGGCCGCGTACTTGTTGCCGTCGGCCATGAGCTTGAGCAGGCGGGCGGCCACCCGCGGCTCGACGATACCGATCCGCATCCCGTTGCTCGTCGCGATCAGGCGGCCACTCTCGGGCGTCAGCTCCACGGCGTCGCCCGGGTTGACCTGGGCGAGCTTGCGCGGATTGGGCAGATCGGTCAGGAAGGCGAACCCGGTCTTGCCGGTCTCCTCGACGAAGATCGAGACGGCGGCCTTGCTGCCCTCCTGGGCAGGGACCGTCTGCTCCTTGGCGTCCACGAGCAGGATCCGCAGCCGGTCGATGTTCCGCTCGGCGATCCGGTTCGTCGGATCGAGAGCCAGCGCCGTCTGGTAGTGCTCACGCGCCTGGCCGAGCTCGCCGAGCTCCCAGAAGGCCTTGGCAATCCTGTTCTCGGCCTCGGCGTCGGGGCCGAGCTCGAGGAGCCGCTGGTTGGTGTCGCGGGCCTCGTTCCACTGGGCCGCCGTCGCCTGGGCGATCGCCTGGTCCGACAGCTGGCGCTTCAGCCGCGTCTGGTTGACGGCGCTCGTCGCCTGGGTCTCGACGTCGGGAAAGGTCACAGGGAGAGTCTCCGAATTCATGCGTGGCGAGGCCGTCGTGACGGTCGCAACCCGGTGCCGGAAGCCGATCGGGCGGGCATGGACTTGTAGCATCGCAGGGCGCCCACGTCAAACGGCCGCGACCCCGGCAGCACCCGCAACGGGCGGGGCAGCCGCCACGTCTCATCGGGGTCGAAGCCCGATGATGGACAGGTGATGGACTCGTGATACGAACACTGGGCGGTCGGCGAGCGGGATGGATCGGGCTGCTGGCGACGGCGCTGGTCATCGGTTCGGCGATCGCCCTCGTCGGACCCGGCCGGACCACCCCCGGGCCGAGCCCCAGTGGGCCGACCGCCAGCGGACCACCGCCCGACGGACCGGTCGTCTTCTACGAAGTCCTCGACGCATCGGGCTCGAGCCTGATGGAGCGCCGCCTTGACGGGCAGTCCCCGGCGCGGGTGGTCGCGGTCCGGACCGATGCCGATTACGGTCGGACGTGGACCGTGGACCCGAGCGGCGGCCTGGCGGTCGCGCTGGTCCCCGATGCCACCGACCAGGAACTCGTCGGCGTCGCGACGGCGAGCGGGGCCACGGTCTGGCAGGTCCGGACGCCGATCGCCCCGATCGACGGCGCGGTCTGGTCGGCCGACGGCGGCCGCTTCGCGATCACCACGGTCAGCGGCGAGAACGAGGCGCGCGAGGTCGTCGTGGTCGAGGCCTCGACCGGTCGCTTCGTCCGGGCGACGATCCCGGAGGACTCGGTGCTCCAGGGCTTCGACCAGGCGGGTGGCCTGATCCTGCGCCAGCGCCTGCCGGCTCCCCAGGCCACGACCGCCGCGTGGCGGTTCCTGCGCTTCGACCCGGCCACGACGCGGGTCGAGTATCTGACCGAGCCGCCCGATGTCGGCCCCGCGAGCGACTGGGCCGAGGACGTCCATCCCGGCGCCGGACTGGCCGTCGACCAGATCCTCGGGGACGGCGACCAGGGCACGTCGATCCGGCTGTGGAACCTGGCCGGCGGCGCGGCCCGCCAGATCGCCGAGTTCGCCTCGGTCGATCGGATCGCGATCGAGCCGGCCGGCACCGCGGTGGCGATCGGCGTGGCCGACACGATCCGCCTCGTCGCCTTCGATGGACGGGCGCGGGACCTGTACAGCGGGGCCGACCCGATCGCCGAGTTCAGCTGGTCGATCGACGGTAACTACCTGGGCGTCGCGACCGATCGGCCCGGCCCGAACCTGACGGTTGTCGAGGCGGCGACGGGACGGAGCGTGCTGCTGCCCCAGCCCGACCCGGTCGCCCAGTCGCTGTTCGTCCGGATCGTCGGCGGCCGACCCCTGCCGGACGTCGCCCTGCCCGCCGACGAGCCCGGGCCGAGCCCGACCGCCGGTCCGAGCGGCCCGGACGTGGCCGGCTTCGGCGGCGTTCTGTCGGCCTGGATCGAGCGGACCGCGACCGACGTCGATGTCCTCCACGTCGAGCGCCTCGTGCCGACCGAGGGCGGTGGCCTCCGGGTGGCGGCCGCGATGGCTCCGGTCGATCTCGGGCCAAGCCGCCCGATCGAGGACGGCGGGCGAAGCGTCAGGCTCCTGCCCCGCCCGGCCAGCGCCGAGGTCCTGGCCTGGGTCCAGACGGCGGACGACGCCCGAGGCTGGCTGTGGGACGGGGCGACCGGCCCGACGCCGCTGATCCTGCCGCCCGATTGGCCGGCCCACGCCGACGACATCGCCTGGCGGCCCGACGGCAAGGCCCTCGCGGCGAGTGCGAGCGCCCTGACCGAGGAGGGCGACTTCTTCGGGACGTTCATCGTCGCCGAGCTGGCTGGTCGGGCGACAACCGTGATCCCGCTCGTCGGCGACTACGACCGGCTCGAGGGCTGGTGGTCCGCGACCGAGCTGCGGGTAGGTCACGGGATCTGCACCGAGGGCTGCGCCGGGCGGTACTCCGACTCGGCCCGGCTCCGGATCGCCGACCGACGACTCGTCGAGCTCACACCGGCGGATCGCTCGGTCCAGCCCATCGACCTGGTGTGGTTCGACGGCGACACGATCCGGCTCTCGATGATCAATGACGATCCGGCCGACGACATCGCGATCGACTGGCCGGAGGCCGGGCGCCCGGACGGCGTGGAGGCGATCGGGTTCGCGGCCGACGGTCAGACGTTCCTCGTTTCTGTCCGGACGGCCGCCGGAACCGACCTCGCGACGATCGCCGATCCGGTCGGCCGTGCGGTCGGCGGTCACCTGCGCGATCCTCGGCCAACCGTCATCGGACACCTGACCGGTCGTGGACTCCGGGTCGCCGTGTCGCCCGACCTCGCCTGGGCGCTCGTCACGGATCGGGTCGAGGCCGTCCACGTCGTCCGCCTTGCCGACGGCCGCTCGTGGCCTGTCGACCGCGATCGCCTGTTCGTCTGGCCCTGACCGGCGACGAGCGGCGAATCAGCCGATGAGCCGCAGGTTCCAGAACGCCACGGCCGCACCGACGCCCGCCAGGGCGACGGTCTCCCAGATCCAGCGCGGATCGCGACGGCGCGACGGGGCCGCCGCGTGGAGCGTGTCCCACAGGTAGAACAGGAACATCAGGAGGGCTGGCCCGATCAGTCGCGGGATGCCCATCGCCCGGAGCGCCGCGGCCCCGACCGCGATCGCCGCCGCGTACGTCGCCGCCGCCCAGAGTGCCTCGCGAACGCTCGGCGAGCGGAGGGCCGCGGCCCGATACCCGAGGAGGCCGGCAATGACCGCGTCCGCCGCGGCGAGCAGGAACAGGTCGCCGATCGGCAGCGGGCTGGCAGGCGCGCCGGCAGGGCCGGCACCGGCGATGCCGCCGGGCACGATCGCCGCGACCCCGACGAAGGCGACGAGGGCGACCACGAGCATCGCGACGAGCGTCCGGACACGGTCGTCGGCCGTGGGGCCCTGAACGGCCGCCGCGATCCTCGATTCGACGGCGAGGGAGCGGTCGATCAGGAG
>JALYPW010000022.1 GCA_030856145.1 Chloroflexota bacterium
GAGCCCCGTCGGCAGGCGGTTCCTCCGCTCGTTCGGTCGCCCCATGACCGAACCAGCGACCGAGCCCGGCCGGCGTGCACCTCCTCCGCTCGTTCGGTCACCCCACGACCGAACCAGCGACCGAGCCCGGCCGGCGTGCACCTCCTCCGCTCGTTCGGTCACCCCACGACCGAACAAGCCTGCGGCAACCTGCAACGTCGTCGTGAGTCTCCAGCCTCGAGACGAGCGGAACCGCGGAGCCGGCCGGCTGGCACACTTCGCGGATGGACCTCCACTTTCTCGGCGGTGCGACCACCGTCACCGGCTCGCAGTTCCTGCTCGAGACCGGTCGAGCCCGCGTCCTCGTCGACTGCGGGATGTTCCAGGGCAGCCCGAATGAGGCGATGCGCAACCGGGTCCCGTTCGGATTCGACCCGGCGACCCTCGACATCCTCCTCCTGACCCATGCCCACCTCGACCATTGCGGGCTGATTCCGCACCTCGTCAACGAGGGCTATCGAGGCCGGATCGTGGCGACCCGCGGCACGGTCGAGCTGGCCGAACTCGTCCTGCTCGACAGCGGCAAGCTCCAGCAGGAGTTCGCCAAGCGCGAGACCCGCTGGGAGCGCAAGCACCCGGACAAGGCCGTGGCCGACGATCGCAAGGAGCAGGACCAGTACCAGGCCGCGGTCGACCTGGCCGAGGGCCGGATCTCGGAGCTGCCGATCGACCTGGAAGCCGACCTGCGCAGCCAGCCGCCCGAGATCACGATCGACCTCGACGAGCCGCTGTACACCGCCGATGAGGCGAAGGCGGCGGTCGGGCACTTCGACACGATCGAGTACGAGCAGGAGCGCGAGGTGGCGCCGGGCGTCCACGCGACGTATCTGGACGCCGGTCACATCCTCGGCTCGGCGATCATCCGCCTCCGGGTCGAGGCCGGTGACGGCTCGTCGGACGGTCCGAACGCCGGTCCGGAGCGCGAGACGACGATCGTCTTCTCGGGCGACCTCGGCCGGCCCGGGTCGCCGATCATCCGCGACCCGTCGATCCTGCGCGATACCGACTACCTGCTCGTCGAGTCGACGTACGGCGGTCGCGAGCACGAGCCCGAGGCCGAGGCGATCCGGATCCTGGCCGAGACCGTCCAGATGGTGTCGGACGCAGGTGGCGTCCTGCTCGTCCCGTCGTTCGCGATCGGCCGGACCCAGGAGATCGTCTATGCCCTCGACCGGCTGCTGGACGCGAAGAAGATCCCGGAGCTGCCGCTCTATCTCGACTCGCCGATGGCGTCGAAGGCGTCCGACATCTACCGTCGCCACGCCGAGTACTTCGACGAGGCGGCGCGCGAGATCCTCGAGGCCGGTGACACGCCGCTCGACTACCCGAACCAGACGGTTACCCGCGATGTCGAGGAGTCGAAGGCCATCGAGCGCGCGCCGCGGCCGTACATGATCGTTGCCTCGAACGGGATGCTGACCGGTGGCCGGGTGCTCGGACACCTGCGCAACCTGATCGGTGACCCGAGCGCCACGATCCTGTTCGTGGGCTACCAGGGCGAGGGCACCCTCGGCGCCCACCTCCAGGCTGGGGCAAAGACCGTCAAGCTCGACGGCCAGCCGCGCGACGTCCGCTGCCAGGTCCGCTCGATCAGCGGCTTCAGCGCCCACGCCGACGAGTCGGAGCTGCTCGAGTGGCTCGGCCACTTCGCCGAGGGCAAGGAGCCCGGCGCGGCCGGCTTCCCGAAGAGGGTCTTCCTGGTCCACGGCGATCCCGAGGCCCAGATCGCGATCGAGCCGAAGGTCCAGGCCCTCGGGTTCACGACGAAGATCCCGCGCTGGCGCGAGACGGTGTCGCTGGCCTGAGCCCGGCCGACGGGCGCCCGTCCGTCTCTCGCTCATACGCCAGTCGGTTGCGCGCCGTCGCCGCCGGTCGCTCGCTCATACGCCAGTCACAAACGCTCTATCCACCCGGTCGCCGGGCCCCGCCTCCGCCTCGGGGCCATCTGCAGTCTTGGCTGTCGTATGAGCCCCTTTTGACGGTCGGATGCGCC
>JALYPW010000027.1 GCA_030856145.1 Chloroflexota bacterium
GATCGGTCCCGGTCCCGGCATGGCCCGAGCATATCCGTGGCTGTGCGAAACTGCCCGGCACATGACGCGCGCCCAACGCTGGACCCTCCTCGCCGCGATCGTGGCGTCCGGAATCGTGTTCCTCGACTTCCGCCTCGCTGCCCTCGTGTCGGCCGCGCTGATGATCGCCGGTTCGGCTGTGTCGGCCGTCGGGATCCGTCCGGGCGCGGGCCGAGCGTCGGCAGGTGATCCGCCCGGGACGTCGGCCGGTTCGGCATCTGGGATCCCGCAGACGCCGCCCTGACGGTCGGGCGCCGGGTCGAGCGGAAATGGAGAGACCGGGCGTTGGGCCGCCCGGTCTCGTCGCTGGATCGGCGTCCTGGGGTACCAGGGTCAGGCGGGCGGCGCCTCGTTGCGATCGTCGGCCGCGGCGACCGGCGGCGCGGCCGGAGCCGACTGGGCCGGAGCCGACTGGGCCGGAGCCGACTGGGCCGGTGCGCTCGGGGCGCTCGGCGTGGACGGCGGGGTCGCGGTCTTCGCCGAAAAGTCGGGCATGGCCGGCTTGGCGACCTGGTACTCCTGCCATGCCCCCCAGGCCATCACGGCCCCACCGCCCGCGTACAGGAGCAGCGACAGGATCCCGGGGATCCCGAGGATGCTGGTGTAGCCGAGCCACTCGAGGAGAGTGATCACCGCAAACAGGGCGACGATCGCCGAGATCCCGAGCACGATCAGCGACGGCGCGATCGGCCAGTTGATGTTCTGGTTCGGTGCGTACTTGAGGTACAGGACCGCGAGGACCGCGATGGCACCGACCAGTGCGATCGAGCCGACGCCGAAGCCGCGGGCCACGAGTCCGATGATCCAGGCGAGGATGACGATCCCGGCCCCGGTTGCCGTCATCCGCTCTCGTGGATTGAACTTGTTCCAGGCCTCCTGGAGTTGTGCCATTGTCGCTCCCTCTCATTGGTCGCCCCGTGGGCGGGTGCACCCCCCGATGGGGCCTAGGGTACTCACGAACGCGCGCCGAATCCAGACCGGACGAACGTCCCATCACATACTGACCCGATGCACGGACCGCGCGACTGGGATGCCGCGACGTATGACCGGGTCGCCGAGCCGATGACCCGCTGGGGCTCCGCCGTGCTCGATCGGCTGCCGTTGCGCGGCGACGAGACCGTCCTCGACGCCGGTTGCGGGTCCGGCCGGGTGACCGAGCAACTGGCCGAGCGCCTGCCCGACGGACGGGTGATCGCGCTCGACGCATCGCCGTCGATGGTCGCCGAGGCCGGCCGCCGGCTCGCCCGGTTCGGGGACCGCGTCACGTCTCTCGTGGCCGATCTGGGGCAGCCGTTCGTGCTCCCGGGTCGCGCGCCCGCCGACGCCATCCTGTCGACGGCCACCTTCCACTGGGTGGCCGACCACGACGCTCTGTTCCGGAACCTCGCCGCCGTCGTGCGACCGGGCGGCCGGCTCGTCGCCCAGGGCGGCGGGTTCGGGAACATCGCCTCGATCCAGGCGGTCCTCGCGACGATCGGCGACGGCTGGCTCGGTGACGTCCACTTCGAGACTCCCGAGGCGACGACGAGCCGCCTGGAGGCTGCCGGTTTCCTCGACGCCGAGGCGTGGCTCCAGCCCGAGCCGACCCGCTTCGAACCGGGCGAATCCTTCGAGGCCTACCTTCGGACCGTCGTCCTCGGCAGCCACCTGATGCGACTGCCGGAGCGTGAGCACGCTGCCTTCGTCGGGGCCGTGGCCGACGGGATCGGCGACCCGGTGATCGACTACGTCCGCCTGAACATCGTCGCCCGCCGGGCCTGAGGCCGCACTCGGACGCCGCTGCGACCGTCCCGACTGCTATCGATCGACGCGGAAGGCCTCGCCGTGACCCGGGATCACGATGTCCGCGACGGCCAGGACCCGCGTCCGCTGGCTCTCGAGGATCGCCTGGTCCGGGGCGAACGGATCGATCTCGGGCGTCCGGTCGTGGCGCCACCAGAGATGGGTCAGGGCATAGACGCCATCGTCCGCCTCGACGATCAGCGACGCGTCTTCCTCGGAGTGGCCGGGGGTCAGCCAGAGGGTCGTGCGATCGGTCATCTTCCAGCCGTCGCCTTCATGATCCAGCCACAGGTCGTGCTGGTAGCGAGCCCAGAAGTCGACGACCTCGGCGTTCGGGAACAGCCCCGCGTTCATCGTGTGGTCGGGGTGGTGGTGGCTCAGGAAGACGTGGGTGACCGCTGCCGGGTCCACACCGAGCGCGCCGAGCGGATCCAGGATCCGGGCCTGAGAGGCAACGAGACCGGGATCTGCAACGATGATCGCGTCGCCGTCGCGGATCAGGCTGATGCTGCTGCCGACCCGGCCGTCGTCGCGGACATAGCCGGGATGGATCAGGGTCACGGTGGTCGCGGTGGTCATGGCCCCGAGGATAGTGCCGGATCCGGCGCGCCGGGCCGGCGACGCGTCCCGCGGGCCGGACCGCCCAGGCGGGCAGCCGCCAGCACTGCCATCCTCGATCGATGACTGACACCACGGGTTCCGCCGACCTCGTCCTCACCGGCGGCCACGTCCACACCGTCGATCCGGATCGGCCCCGGGCCGAGGCAGTCGCGGTCCGCGGCGAGCGGATCGTCGCGGTCGGTTCCGCGACGGACATCGCGGCGCAGATCGGGCCGCGGACGCGCGTCGTGGACCTTGCCGGCCGCCTCCTCCTGCCTGGCTTCCAGGATGCCCATGTCCACCCGATCTCGGGCGGCGTCGACCAGCTCGAGTGCGACGTCCGAGAAGCGGCCGGCCGCGACAGCGTCCTCGCCACGATCCGGGCCTACGTCGCCGCCCACCCCGACGACGAGTGGATCATCGGCAGCGGCTGGTACATGGCCGATTTCGAGAACGGCACACCGCGCCGCGAGGATCTCGACGCGATCGTCTCCGACCGGCCCGCGTTCTTCCCGAATCGCGACGGCCACTCGACGTGGGTGAACACCAAGGCCCTCGAGCTGGCCGGGATCGATCGCGACACGCCCGATCCGGACGACGGGCGGATCGAGCGCGATCCGGACGGGACGCCGACCGGCTGCCTCCACGAGGGCGCCGCTCGCGCCGTCGAGCGCCTGATGCCGCGCCCGACCGACGACCGCCTCGCCGAGGGCCTGCGCCGCGCCCAGGCGTACCTCCACTCGCTCGGGATCACCGCCTGGCAGGACGCCATCGTCACGGTCCGCGACCAGGCGATCTATCGCCGGGCGGTCGAGGAGGGCTGGCTCACGGCGCGGGTGGAGCTCGCGATGTGGTGGGACCGCGAGCGAGGCGACGACCAGGTTGACGAGCTGATCGAGCGGTCGCGTGGCGGGACGGTGGGTCGCGTCCGGGCCAACAGCGTGAAGCTGATGCAGGACGGCGTCCTCGAGACCTTCACGGGGGCGATGCTCGATCCGTACCTCGCCGCCGACGGCACGCCGACCACCAACCGCGGAATCAGCTTCATCGACCCGGAGCGCCTTCCGGGCTGGGTGGCCCGGCTCGATGCGGCCGGTCTCCAGCCCCACTTCCACGCGATCGGCGACCGGGCCGTCCGCGAGTGCCTCGACGCCCTGGCCGCCGCCCGGTCGGCAAACGGGCCGTCCGACACGCGCCCGCACGTCGCCCACATCCAGGTCATCCACCCCGACGACGTCGCGCGCTTCACGGAGCTCGACGTCGTCGCAAATGCGCAGCCGTACTGGGCGATACACGAAGGTCAGATGGACAGGCTCACGATTCCGTTCCTGGGACCCGAGCGGACGACCTGGCAATACCCGTTCCGCTCCCTCCTCGATGCCGGCGCGCGTTTGGCGATGGGCTCCGACTGGAGCGTCTCGACCCCGAATCCACTGCTCGAGATGGAGGTCGCGGTGACCCGCGTCTCAGACGAATCGCGCGGGGTGCGCGAGCCGTTCCTGCCCGAGCAGCGCCTGACCCTCGCCGAGGCGATCCGCGCGTTCACTGCCGGCAGCGCGTACGTCAACCACCTCGACGCCGAGACGGGCACGATCGAGGTCGGCAAGCTCGCCGACCTGGCCGTGATCGACCGCGACCTGTTCGCGCCCCGCGCCGGCCCGATCGGCGAAGCGCGGGTGCTCGGGACGTTCGTCGGTGGCAGCGCCGTCTTCGAGGAGCCCGCCCTCGGCTGA
>JALYPW010000045.1 GCA_030856145.1 Chloroflexota bacterium
GCCCGGGCGCGACCGCGGGATCGCCCGTTGGCGGCGCCCCGGCTGCTGCCGGCGCTCCGCGGAGCGGTGGCGGCGGCTACGACGACGGCCCGGGCGACCTCGACGACCTGCCGTTCTGACCGCCTGATCCACTCCGGACCCGCCGGCTCGTGCCGGGGGAGCGTCCGACCCTGATCCGATCGCACGTGCGGCCCGCGGGCCGCGCCACCAGGAGACACCGATGCCGCCAGCAGCACGAGCCAAGAAGCGCGACGACTACTACCGCGACCGCCGTCGCCGGAAGGTCTGCGCGTTCTGCGCCGACAAGACCGTCTCGATCGACTACAAGGAGGTCAACCGCCTCCGCCGCTATCTATCGGAGCGGGCCAAGATCGAGCCGCGCCGCAAGACCGGTACCTGCGCCCAGCACCAGCGCGAGCTGGCCGTCGCCCTGAAGCGGGCCCGGATCGTGGCGCTCCTGCCGTACGCCCCGCAGCACCTCCGGCCGTAGCGTCATCGCGGGCCGTCGCAACCGCTGACCCGCGCCGGCCGCCCGACCGATGATCGACGGGATCCTGCTCCTCGGCGGGGGCGTCCTTGCCGGACTGTTCGGCTCGCTCCTGGGGCTGGGCGGCGGAATCCTGATCGTCCCGATCCTGACGCTCGGCTTCGGCCTGCCCCTGATCCAGGCGGTCGGGGTCAGCCTCGTGGCGGTCATCGTCACGAGCGGCGCAGCGTCCGGGGTCTACCTGGAGCGGCGTGTTGCGAATCTTCGGCTCGGGATGACTCTCGAGCTGTTCACCGCGATGGGCGCCCTCGTTGGCGGCCTCGTCGCTTTCCTCGTACCGGAACGGATCCTCGAGTTGCTCTTTGCCGCGCTCCTGGCGTGGGTCGCGATCACGATGCTCCGGCGCAAGGATCCGAAGGTCACGCCGGAGTTGGAGCGCGCGCTCGAGGCGGACGTGACCCCCGACCAGCCCACGGGGATCGTCGCCGGAACCACAGGAGGCGAGATGTCCGCCTTCATCGATCGCCTGTCAGGCCCCGACTACCGGGTCGGGCGGCTCGGGCTCGGGGCTATCGGCAGCGTCGGGGCCGGCGTGATCTCCGCCCTCCTGGGGATCGGCGGCGGGCTCGTCAAGGTCCCGGTGATGCACGTGATCATGGGCGTCCCGTTGCGGGTCGCCACCGCGACGAGCAACCTGATGATCGGGATCACGGCCTCGGCCAGCGCGATCATCTACCTCCTGCGCGGCGGCATCGATCCGTACGTCGCGGCTCCGACCGCGATCGGGGTCTTCGTCGGGGCCAGCATCGGGTCGCGGGTCGCCCACCGGATCGACCTGCGACTCCTGCGCGGGCTGTTCGTGGCAATCCTGCTTTACACTGCGTGGCAGATGCTTCAGCGAGCAATTGCATGACCGCCTCGACCCCGGGCGGTCTGTACGGATCGGCGACGGGCGCCGGAACTTCAGCATCCGACCCCGAGGGACCGTCAGCCGATCCGGCACCGCTGGAGCGGACGATCGCGCGGCTCCTGACAGTCGGAACGTACATCTCGATCGGGCTGCTGGCGATCGGCCTCGGGCTGATGTTCGCGGCCGGCATCGATCCACTCTCGGGCGGCCCAGCGCTCGACCCCGCTCGGCTCGTCCCGGACGTGCTCGCGCTCCGACCGGCCGGCTTCCTGTGGCTCGGTCTCCTCGTCGTCGTCGCCACCCCGGCCACCCGGGTCGCCGCCTCGCTCGTGGGCTTCGCCCGGGCCGGCGAACGGCCGCTGGTCGCGGTCGCCGGCCTGATCCTCATCGTCATCGCCGTCAGCGTGGCGCTGGCGAAGGGCCTGGAGGGCTGAATTGGACATCCTGATCCTGATCGGTGCGTTCGTCGTCATCCTGATCGGCGCCGAGCTGTTCACGAATGGCATCGAGTGGTTCGGGCGCAAGCTCGAGCTCGCCGAGGGCGCCGTGGGCTCCGTCCTCGCGGCGGTCGGGACGGCCCTGCCCGAGACGATGATTCCGATCATCGCGATCCTGTCCGGCGGTGGCTCCGAGTCGTCCCACGGAATCGGCGTCGGCGCGATCCTGGGCGCGCCGTTCATGCTGTCCACCCTGGCGATGTTCGTGACGGGCGTGGCGGTTCTGTACGCGGCGCGGAACCGCCCGAAGCGCGACGAGATGCTCGTCGACACCAAGGTCCTCGCCCACGACATGCGCTACTTCTTCATCGCCTATGCCATCGCGATCGGCGCGGCATTCCTGCCGCTCGAGCCGTCGTGGCTGAAGTGGATCGTCGCCCTCGTCC
>JALYPW010000091.1 GCA_030856145.1 Chloroflexota bacterium
CGACGAGCTCGGTCTCCTACCAGGCGTGCTCGAGATGATGGCCCGGATACGTCTCGTGGGCGGCGACATGGATCAGCTCCGCGGCGCGGGTCGGGAGGTCGGTGTTCAGGTCCACTCGCGAGCGGAGTCCGCCGTCGTACCAGTTGTAGCCCGTCCACGGCTGCTTCGTGACGAGCCGCACCCGGACGTCCTCGCCGTCGGGCAGGCCGAACGCGGCCGCCGCTCGCTCCCGGAACGTGGCGACCAGCCAGGCCAGGACGTCTGGCAGGCGGTCCGGCGGAATGACGAACCGATCGTCCCAGGCCGCGATCCGGTCGGCGAGCGGCCCCGGGCCGGGCAGGAGTGCGTCGATCTCGGCCGCGGCGGCCTCGAACACGGCGTCGTCACGGCGGAGCGGCGTCCAGTCGAAGCAGCGGCTGACGTGCTCGACGTAGGGCAGCGGCCGTCCCGCGAGCGCCTCGGCCTGGGTCCGGAGCGCGACCAGCTGGGCGGTGAGCCAGGACTGGCGGTCCGGCTCGGAGACGTCCGCCGCGACGCGCTCCAGCAGGTCCACGGCGTCCGCGACGAGGCGCTCCGCGGGACGAAGCTCTTCGATGTCGGCCCGAGCCTTGAGCTCGGCGGGTCCGAAGTAGCCGTCGACGAGCCCGGGCGTGTGCTGGTCGAGGCGGAGCGCGAGCAGGAGGTAGTCGTGGGCGATCGGGTCCGGGGCGGGAACGCGGCGCTGGCCGCCGACGGCGACGGTCGTCGCCCGAGCCTTCGCCGTCATCGGCCGTCCTCGGCGCTCTCGTCGGGCGTGCCGGTCACGCCGGCCCTGCCCGGCACGGAGCCCATGCCCTGGCCTGGGGCCATGCCCTTCTCCTCGCCGACGAACGGCATCCCCTGGCGATCGACCGCGTCGAGGCTCATCCGCAGCGCCGACGTCTTGGCGTCCGCGACCTCGCGCACGTAGGCGGCCTCTTCCTCGGGCGTCAGCGGCCGGCCCCGAACGATCTGCTTCGGCTTGCCGACCATCAGCCAGGCGAGGTGGTAGCGATCCATCGAGCCCCACGCCGCAACCAGCAGGTCGTCGCTGAGCTGGAGCCAGGTCTGGAGGCCGCGCAGCGTGGGCTGAGCCTGGAGCCGATCGCCCTCGTCGACGAGCTGGCGGGTCCGGTTGATCAATTCGTCACGGGTCATGGTTAGTCGAGTCTAGCGGCCACCCGGGGGATATCGACATCATGTATCACACGTGATACATTCCGCCTATGGCTGATGTGACGATCCGCGAACTTCGTCATCGGGGCGGCGATGTCGTCGACCGCGTGGCGGCGGGCGAACGCGTGACCATCACCCGGAGCGGGCGGCCCGTCGCCGAGCTCCGGCCCCTGCCCGCCGGCGGCCTGTCCGCCGGTCAACTCCTGGAGCGCTGGCGGCGGCTGCCGAGCATCGATGCGGCGCTGCTTCGGGCCGACATCGACGCGACGCTCGATCCTGCTCTCTGATGACCGAACGGCGCGGCCTGCTCGACACGAACGCGGTCATCCTCCTGTCGCGGCTGCGGGACCCTTCGGCACTTCCGGACGAGCCGTTGATCTCGGCGGTCACGCTGGCTGAGCTGTCGGTGGGCCCACTCGTCGCCACGGACGAAGTCGAGCGCGCCGCCCGCCTCGCACACCTCCAACAGGCCGAAGCCGACTTCGATGCCATTCCCTTCGACACTGCTGCTGCTCGTGCGTACGGGCAGGTCGCGGCCTCGTTGCGACGTTCCGGCCGCAAGCCCGCGGCTCGGGCGTATGACGCGATGATTGCGGCCACGGCCATCGCCAACGGCCTGCCACTGTTCACGAGCAACCCCGACGACTTCGTCGGCATCGACGGGCTTCGGGTCATCGCCATTCCCCATCCCGACGCAGGAATCCGGGCCGACCCGAGCTAGCCGGCCGCCTCGTCGCCGCGGATGAAGGCCTCGCGGTCCGCCCGGGCGCGAAGCGTCCACGGGCCCGGGACGCCGTCGCCGATCGGCGCGCCGTCGAAGCGGGTCACGGGCAGGATCCCGGCGACCGAGCTCGACAGGAACGCCTCGTCGGCCTCGTGCAGGTCGCGGGTCGTGAGCAGCCCCTCGCGCGCCTCGAGCC
>JALYPW010000127.1 GCA_030856145.1 Chloroflexota bacterium
AGGGCGTTCACGGTCAGAAGCCCGAGAGACGGGGGGCAGTCAAGGAGGATGTAGTCGTAGTCGTGGCGGACATCGTCGAGGACACGGCTCAATCGCCGCTCGCGCTGTTCGGCGCCCGCCAGTTCGACCTCTGCGCCGGCGAGGGCGACGGATGCCGGAGCCAACCAGCAGCCGCTCGCCACGGTTGGCAGGATGATCGACCCGAGCGGGCTATCCCCGAGGATGACGTCGAACATCGTGCTCGGCAGGGCGGCGCGATCGATACCGAAACCACTCGTCGCGTTGCCCTGGGGATCGAGATCGACGACGAGGACGCGCTGGTTGAGCCGGCCGAGATCCGTCGCCAGATTGACCACGGTCGTCGTCTTTCCGACGCCGCCCTTCTGGTTGGCACAGGCGATGATCTGACCCACTCAGGACCGCCGAGAAGTTGCGCTCACGAAGCAGAATTCTAGCATTCACCGGCCTCCAGCCCCGGCCATCGAGGACGATCATCCCGGTGAAGCTGCACCGCGACTCAACGGTCGATGCACACGCGATGCACTCCGGACGGGTTTCACGTGCAACCGTCTGTGGAGTCGAGGTTTCGCGCGAGCCTGCGGCACTGGCGGGCCGATCGCGTGAACGCCGCCGGCCGCGGTGCAGGAGGTCGCCATCGATGGCCACATCAGCCTGTCGTGGCGATGACCTTCGTCACCGTAGGGCGATTGCCGCGCTCGGGCGAGTCGTGGGATACTTGGCTCCGACATTCCGCCACCGCACGTCTTCGAGCGTCTTCGAACGATGCAGGGCGCGCGACCTGGCTCGCCAAGGATCGAAACGCCCATGATGTTGCTCATCGCCGCGATCGCAGCGACGGTGGCCGCCATCTTCGAATCGACTGTCACCTCGTATCTTCGGGTGGGCGACGCACAGCCCCACCTCGTCTTCGTCCTTGCGGTCGTCTGGACCGTCGCGGCTGGACTCGACAGCGGTCTCGTCTGGGCCTTCGTCGGGGGTATTGCTCTCGACACCCTCGCCCAGCGACCGCTGGGGAGCACGGCATTCGCACTGCTCATCACCGTCGGCGCAACCGGGTTCCTTGCCCGATCGCTGGCCCGGCTTCGGCCGATCGTCACCATCATCGCCACTGCCCTTTTGAGCCTCGTCTATTCCATGACCCTTGTCGTCCTCTTCTCCGTCCTGCGCCCACCGTCCGCTCTCGCCGACCCACTCCGGATCGTTGCGCCGAGCGTGGTCTACGATGTCATCGTCGCCGTCCTCCTCGGTCCGCTGATCGTCTCGATCCGTGACCGATTCGTCGATGAGGAGCGGGCGCCGCGATGAATCCGTACCTGGACGGCCGACCCGCATCGCGGCCGCTCTCCCGGTTCCTGATCTTCGGCCTGGCGGCGATCCTTGCCATCGGCGGGCTCACGACGCGTCTGTTCTACCTGCAGGTGGTCAGCGGCGGGCAGTTCGCGGAGCTCAGTCAGGGCATCCGGACCGTCCTTCAGGCAGTCCCGTCGTCGCGCGGTCTGATCTACGACCGGGCGGGCCGCGAGCTTGTCAAGAACGTGCCGACGTTCGTCGTGAAGGTCCGGCCTGTGGACATGCCGGAAGAGCGTCGTGACGAAGTCGTCGAGCGCCTCGCGGCGTTGCTCGGGATGAACGTCGCCGACGTCAATGCTGCGATCGACGGTAATCCCGGCTCGCGTTTCGACCTCGTCCGGATCGCGGCCGACGTGCCCGATGCGACCGCGCGCCTGCTGTCGGAGGCCGGCGACGCGCTGCCCGGTGTCGAGGTCGTGATCGAGGCGCGGCGCCAGTACCCGGATGGCCCGCTCGTTTCGCAGCTCCTCGGCTACACCGCCCCCGTCGCGCCGGAACAGCTCGACAGCCTGAAGAGGCTGGGCTACCTGCCGGACGACCTCCTCGGGAAAACCGGCCTCGAGACCTACTACGAGGAGGAGCTGCGCGGGATCTACGGATCCGAGACGGTCGAGCGAGACGCCACTGGCCGGAAGCTCCAGGTGCTCGAGACGGTGCGCCAGGCCGAAGCCGGCAACTCCCTTCAGCTGACGATCGACGTCAAGGAGCAGAAGAACGCCCAGAAGGCACTCGAGTGGGGCATGCGGGCAGCCGGGCTGAAGCGTGGCGTCGTGATCGCGATGAACCCCCAGACGGGCGAGATCCTCGCCATGGTCAGCCTGCCGACGTACGACAACAACGACTTCGCCCGTGGGATCAGCAACACGTCCTACGCGAAGCTGCTCGCCGATCGCAACAAGCCCCTCCTGAACCACGCGGTGCAGGCGCACTACCCACCGGGCTCCACGTACAAGCTCGTTGCCGGGACCGGTGCGATCGGCGATGGCAAGATCACGGCTCGGACGCGGGTCCTGACCCGTCCCTACCTGACCCTCGGCTCGACCCGATTCTGGGAGTGGAACAGGCGCGGATGGGGCCCGTGCGATGTCATGTGCGGCTTCGGCCACTCGAGCGACACGTACTTCTTCCAGCTGGCCGGCAAGCTCGGCATCGAACGGCTGGCGTACTGGGCCCGCGAGTACGGGTTCGGAGCGCAGACCGGGATCGATCTGCCCGGTGAGGTGGTCGGGATCGTCCCCGACAATGCCTGGAAGCAGGCGCTCAAGGGCGAGCCGATCTTCGCGGGCGAGACCTACCAGGCGGGCATCGGTCAGGGCTACGACGTCGTGACGCCGATCCAGTTGATCAACGCCTACGCAGCCCTCGCGAACGGCGGCAAGCTGCTCCAGCCGCAGGTCGTCCGACAGGTCGTGGGTCCGGACGGCAGCGTCATCCGGCCGTTCGCGCCGAAGGAGATCCGCAAGCTCGACGTCCCGCGGAGCGTCCTGAAGACAATGCGCGAGGCCGCCCGGAACGTCGTGAACATCCGCCACACCTATAACCTGGTCGACCTGCCGATCGTGGTTGCCGGCAAGTCCGGAACCGCCGAGTTCGGGCTGCGCGACCGCAAGGGCCGCCTCCCATTCCACTCCTGGTTCGTGGCCTTCGTCCCGAAGAACCCGGCCAAGACCTCGGCCGACCCGTCGGGCATGCGCGCGGTCGGCCGGGAAGACGCGAATCTCGTCGTGCTCGCCTTTGCCTACGACTCGCGGACAAAGGGCAACGCGGCCACCGAGATCGTCAAGTACTACCTGCAGCTTCACTTCGGGATCAAGAAGGACTACCGCAACTTCAACCTCCTCGAGCGCGGCAACTTCTACCAGTCGAACTGATGACGCTGACGATGATCCCGCCGGCCCGATCGCGAGCCCGACGATGGGCGTGATCCGCGCCGAGCCCGCCCGGATGACCGACTGGGCGTCGCGCTCGATCGGCGCCGCCTGGCGCGCCTTCGACCTGCAGCTCGCTGCCTATGCCGCTCTGCTCGCGATCCTGGGCCTCGTGATGGCCTACACGAACAGCGTCGAACAGGGCCAGCAGGTGCTGAGCAGCGGGACCACGTTCGTGCGCGGCCTGATGTGGACCGGCATCGCGCTTCTCGTGTTCATCGTCGCGACAGCCTTCGACTACAAGTGGCTGAAGACCTTCGCATGGCCGCTCTACGGCGTCCAGGTCGGCCTCCTCGCCTTGACCCTCGCGATCGGCGGCGGGGTGGGCGGCTCGTCGCGCTGGATCGCGATCGGCCCCTTCGACTTCCAGTTCAGCGAGATCGCCAAGATCCTGATGATCGTGGTCCTGGCCAACTACCTGGGAGCGCGGCAGGGCCGGCTGGGCTCGCTGACCTCGATCCTGGGGGCGTGCCTCCTCGTCGGCCCGCCCTGGCTCCTCGTGATGCTCCAGCCGGACCTGGGCACGTCGCTGGTCCTGCTCGCGATCCTCGGCGGCATGTTGTTCATGTCCGGCGCCAGCCTGCGCTGGATGGCCGTGCTCGCCGGCGGCGTCCTCGCCGCCATCCCGCTCATCTGGACCTACATCCTGCGCGACTACCAGAAGCAGCGCCTGACCTCCTTCCTGGATCCCTCCAGCGACGTCCAGGGCGCCGGATTCCAGCTTCATCAGTCGCAGATCGCCGTCGGCTCGGGTGGCTGGCTGGGCAAGGGCCTGACGAACGGGACCCAGAACCAGCTCGACCTGATCGCGGTCCAGGAGAGCGACTTCGTCGGGGCGGTCTACCTCGAGGAGCTCGGCTTCGTCGGAGCCATCGTCCTGCTCCTCCTGTTCACCGCTCTGATCTGGCGCCTGCTCGCGAGCGGCTGGCGCTCGAAGGACCCGTTCGGGATGATGTTCGCCGGCGGCGTGGCCGCGATGATCCTGTTCCAGCTGTTCGTGAACCTCGGGATGGTCATCGGGATCATGCCCATCACCGGAATCCCGCTGCCGTTCATTTCCCATGGCGGCTCGTCGCTGATCAGCCTGGCCGTCGGCCTCGGGATCGTTCAGAGCATCAACATCCGGCAGACCAGAGCCGAGTGGTGACGACGGTCGATCCGGACCCCACCAATCCGCCGATCGACCGCATCCTCGCTCCGTTCCGGGAGTTCTCCGGCAGCAGCGCGGCCAGCGGGGTCCTGTTGATGGTTGCCGCTGCCATTGCGCTGATCTGGGCCAACTCGGCGTTCGCTTCGTCCTACGTCTCGCTGTGGGAGACGCGTCTCAGCATCGGTGTCGGCGACGCGGCGCTGTCGAAGACCCTCCTCCATTGGGTCAACGACGGACTGATGGCGATCTTCTTCCTCGTGGTCGGTCTGGAGATCAAGCGCGAGGTCCTCGTCGGCGAACTCGCATCGGTGCGCCGGGCGGCTCTTCCGATCGCGGCCGCGATCGGTGGGGCCGTCGTGCCGGCCGCGATCTTCCTGTTCGTTGCCGGCTCCGGCGAAGGTGCCCGGGGCTGGGCCATTCCGATGGCAACGGACATCGCCTTCGCGCTCGGGGTGCTCGCCCTGCTGGGCGACCGAATTCCGGTCGGACTGCGGGTCTTCATGGCGGCTCTGGCGATCGTCGACGATCTGCTGGCTGTCATGATCATCGGGCTGTTCTACACCGCCGAGGTTTCGGTCAGCGCGCTCGCCGCCGGGGGCGGCGTGCTGGCACTGCTGATCTCGGCCAACGTCCTCGGGGTTCGGCGTCCTGTCGTCTACGGCATCCTCGGGATCGCCCTGTGGCTGGCGATCCTCCAGTCGGGCGTCCATGCGACCGTCGCCGGCGTCCTCCTTGCCCTGACGATCCCGGCTCGGACCAGGCTCGACGGCGCCGACTTCGCTGCTCGGGCCGGTCGGATCGTGGATCACTTCGTGCGACGGGAGGGGAGCGACGAACCGCCCACGATCGACGAGCATCACGACGCCCTCTGGGAGCTCGAGACGATCACCGAGCGGGCCCAGGCGCCGATGCTCCGCTTCGAGCACGCGCTCCAGCCCTGGGTCGCCTTCGTCATCGTCCCGATCTTCGCCCTGGCCAATGCCGGCGTGGCCATCGGCGGTGACCTCGCAGCCACACTCAGCGACCCTGTCGTGCTCGGGATCGCGATCGGACTCATCGTCGGCAAGCAGATCGGGATCACGGCGGCCACGGTCCTGATCGTGCGAGCCGGGTTCGCCTCGCTGCCGGACGGCGTTTCGCTGAGGCACGTCTACGGCGCGGCCTGGCTCGGAGGGATCGGATTCACGATGAGCCTCTTCATCAGCGACCTCGCTTTCGGGGGCGGCCCGGTGCTCGCCCTCGCGAAGATCGGGATCCTCGTCGCCTCGGTCGTGGCCGGCGTCGGTGGCTACCTGATCCTGCGATCTGCCACGCCGCCGCGCTGAAATCGGCGGACCTGTCTGCGGCGGCCGGGTATTCTGTCGTGGTCATGCATACGCGCGAGATGAAGAACGTGAGCCATGTGCCCGCGTCGCTGGTGGTTGCGGCCAGCGACGGCCCGGGTGGATGAGGCCGCACCGACACCTCGACGTTCCAGCGGCGCCACAGCCCATCACCTCTGACGAGCGCGCAGCGCGCCGTCGGCGGCTCGCCTCGGATACACCCTGACGATGGACGTCGTCGTCGCCGGTGGCATCTTCCTCGTCGCGTACGGACTGATCGCGTCGGAGCGCTTCGATCGGACGCTGATCGCGCTCCTCGGCGGTCTCCTGGTCGTCGCCCTCGGGGTCATCGACCAGGAGGAGGCCTTTGCGGCGATCGACCTGAACGTCATCTTCCTGCTCGCGGGAATGATGGTCCTGGCCGGCGGCCTCCGCCGCACCGGCTTCTTCGAATTCGTGGCGGGCCACGCGATCCACCTCTCGCGCGGCGAGCCGTTTCGGCTCCTGATCCTGCTCACGCTCCTCACGGCCGGGCTGGCGGCCCTCCTCGACAACGTCACGACGGTCGTCCTGCTCACGCCGGTGACCCTGTCGATCGCCCGGACGCTCAAGGTGTCGCCGTTTCCCTACCTGATCAGCCAGATCTTCGCCTCGAACATCGGCGGGACCGCGACCCTCATCGGAGATCCGCCGAACATTCTGATCGGCTCGGCCGCCGGCCTCGACTTCGTGGACTTCCTGCTCAACCTGGCTCCGGTCGTGGTGATCATCATGGTCGCGTTCGTCGGGCTGATGTGGCTCGCCTTCGGCCGCACGATGGACGACGACGCGGACCGCCTCGACGTCCTCGCCACCATCGACCCGGCCGCCGCGATCAGCGACCGACCGCTGATGATCCGGGCCCTCGTGGTGCTCGGCTTCACGATCGCCGGGTTTCTCGTCCACTCGGCGATCGGACTCGAAGCTGCGACGATCGCGCTCCTGGGCGCCACCGTCCTGATGATCGTCGGTCGCCTCGATCCCCACGAGGCCCTCCGCGACATCGAGTGGAACACCCTGTTCTTTTTCGTCGGGCTGTTCATGCTGATCGAGGCCGTCGTCCATGTCGGGATCGTGGGCGGGATCGCGGACGTGCTCGCGGAGGCCGCTGGCGGCCAGCTCGGCGTCGCGACGTTGGGAATCCTGTGGTTCTCGGCCATTGCATCGGCGATCGTCGACAACATCCCGTACACCGCCACGGCCATCCCGATCGTCCAGCGCCTGATCGAGACCGGCCTTCCGAGCGAGGCACTCTGGTGGGCCCTGGCGCTGGGTGCCTGTCTCGGCGGCAACCTGACGATCGTCGGAGCCTCGGCCAACATCGTCGTCGCCAACCTGGCCGCCCGCGACGGGCATCCGATCACGTTCATCCAGTTCTTCCGCTACGGAGTCCCCGTTGTGGCCGTGTCGCTGGTCATCTCGACGGTCTACCTCTGGCTGCGCTACCTCATGTGACGGCCGCTGCAGTCGGCTGAACGAGGAGAGGCGACGGGGTCGCGACGGGTCAGCGCCGGCGGTAGAGGCCCGGCCGATCCCTGGCTTCGGCAGCCGCGCTCTTGCGCCGACCGGCTCGCCGGAGGATCGCGTCGATCTCCTCGCGGTATGGCCGCCCGATCGTCATCCGGTCCAGCCACTCGAGGTACTCGACGTCGCGCCGGGCGATCTGGCCGAGCGACCAGCCCGCGAACCGCCCGAAAGTCAGCACGCTCCCAACCGGGTCGCCCGGCGGCGGGCCGGCGGCGCCGAGCCCTTCGGCGGCTCGCATCGAGCCTTCGTCGTACCCGCCACCGTGATTGGATCGTCCGCTGGTCCAGTCCGACGACACTGTCTCCGGCGGCCGGGGCTGTGACGATGGCCCGCCGGACGATCCGCGCGACGACCCAC
>JALYPW010000140.1 GCA_030856145.1 Chloroflexota bacterium
ACTGCATGAACGGACGTCCGGACGGCCGGCGTCGGCCCAGGACGGAGGGCGATTCGGGCCTCCAGCCGTCATCCCATGCACGCACCGCCTCAGACGTCGCTCGAGCGCTGGCCCAGCCGTCGGTTGACCCACTCGCTGCACGATCGTCCGGCGGCCCGCGTCCGGCGCGCGTCCGGCGCGCGTCAAGCCGGCAGCGGCGACCTCAAGAGCTCGCGGTAGCGATCCGGGTCGATGTTGCCACCCGAGACGACGGCGACGATCGGGCCGTCGATGGCCTCGAGGCCGGCCTCGCCCGGCCGGAAGACGAGCGCGGCGACGGTGAGTGCTCCGGATGGCTCGACCACGAGGCGGCTCCCCTCGGCCGCGAGGCGGACGGCCGCGCCGATCTCGGCCTCCGACACCGTGACGACGTCGTCGAGGAGGCGCGCGAGGTGGGCGAAGTTGCGCTGGCCGATCGCCGTCGTCCGTGTCCCGTCGGCGATCGTTCGCGACGAGTCCTCCGGCGACCAGCGGACGATCCGGCCCTCGCGCAGCGACTGCTGGGCGTCGGCAGCCAGCTCGGGCTCGACGCCGACGATCCGGGCTCGGGGCGCGAGCGCCCGGAGCGCGACGCACACCCCGCTGGCCAGCCCGCCACCGCCGATCGGGACGAGGACCGCGCCGACGTCCGGCAGGTCCTCCGCGATCTCCAGCCCGACCGTGCCCTGGCCGGCGATGATCCGGTCGTCGTCGAACGGCGGGATGATCGCGAGGCCGCGCTCGGCGGCGATCTCCTCGGCGACCCGCTGGCGTTCGTCGCTCGAGGTCCCGACGACGACGACCTCGGCGCCGTCCGCCTCGACCCGCGCCTTCTTGAGGGCCGGTGCGTCCGACGGCATGACGATCACGGCCGGAACGCCGAACAGGCGAGCCGCCCGGGCGACGCCCTGAGCGTGGTTGCCCGACGAGTACGTGATGACGCCACGCGCCCGCTCGTCGGGCGAGAGCGCGGCCACTGCCACGTAGGCGCCGCGGATCTTGAACGCGCCGATCGGCTGGAGCGACTCGGCCTTCAGGAAGCGTCGCGCCTCCGGCCGGCCGAACGGGACGAGCGGGGTGCGCGTGGCGATCCCGCGGAGCGTCGTCGCCGCCGCCCGGACCGCCTCGATCGTCACGAGCGACGTGGCGGCCGCCTCCACGTCCATGGTCATCCGCCGCGCCCGACGATCCGCTGGCACTCGATGCAGTGGGCCGCCGACGGCAGGGCGTCGAGGCGCTCCGGGGCGATCGGGCGGCCGCATCGGACGCAGTCGCCGTACGAGCCGTCGTCGAGTCTGGCGATCGCGGCCTCGACGTCCGCGAGGTGGCGATCGTTGCGATCGCGGAGGGCCAGATCGCGCTGCTGCTCGAACACCGCGGTGGCGGCAGCGGCCTGCGAGCCATACGTCATCGGACCCGGCGCGACGATCCCCGTGGCGACGTCCGCCCGCAACCGATCTCGCTCGGACATGAGGGCCGCGCGCGGGTCCTGGAGGAGGGGATCGGTCACGGCCGGATCGTACGCCGTCGTTGCCTCGAGGGGTCGCCGACCACGGATCGCGACCTCTCCTATACTCCCCGGGAGTACCGGAACCGGAATTCGAAGGAGTTGTCCACATGACGATCGAGAAGGATCCCGTCTGCGGGATGGATGTCGACACGAGCACGAGCGACCTGAAGCTCGAGCACGACGCCACAACGTACTGGTTCTGCGGCAAGGGCTGCCTGCTCGAGTTCCGCGACGATCCCGCGCGCTTCCTCGACCCGGGCTACCAGCCCGCGATGTGACGAGCCGGTGATCGACCGGTAAGTCGCAGATAACCGCCGCCGGCGAGACTGGCGGCGGCGATCGGCGACCGGGCACTCCCGATGGGTCGCATGCCGAACACCGACCGGCCCGGCCGGCAGGAGTGTCCGTGATGTTCCAGCGACTCGTGACGACCGCCCGTGTCGTCGCTCCGATCCTCGTCCTCATCGCGATCGCCCTCGTCGCCCAGGCGGCGCAGCGCTGGCGCTGACCGAGCGCCGGGGTCAGCCCGACGTCACGTCCGGCCGGTCGACTCGGTCCCGCTCGTCAGGCGCGAGGCGATGTAGAC
>JALYPW010000147.1 GCA_030856145.1 Chloroflexota bacterium
TTGGGTCCGCGCTCGCTGGGCCGGACGGGCAAACCCGCCCGCGGGTCAGGCGGCGGTCCCGAACGCCCCGTCTCCCAGCCGATCTGCCGCGTCGAAGAAGCCGTACGCCCGCCTGAACGCGGGGTCGCTCGGATCGGGTCGCCGGCCGGCGGCGGTCCGCCACAGGGACCTCTCGAGCTCCTCGAGCCGATCCTGGAGTTCTGCCGGGCCGCGCGGGACGGCGATGTCGGCGTAGGTCCGTCGCCCGGCCGGGTAGCGGACATCCGCCTCGGCCGTCCGCGGCAACATCGCGAACACGAGACGGGCATGGCCGAGGGCGGCGAGGTTCCACGGCTCGGCAGCCCGCAACGCCGCCGGTCGACCGATCCGGGTTGCAAGCTCGTCCTCGGCCAGTGCCTCGGCAGCGGCGGCACGTCGTTCGGCGTCGGTGGTCGGCCCGTCGACCCGCATCGACCCAACTCGCTGGAGGAGATAGCGCAGCTCGGAGAGGCCCGCCGAGTCGGAACGGAGCCAGCCGATGAACCCGACCTGGACGCCCTCGACATGCGGCAGCGTCCGATCAGCGAGGTAGTCGGCGCCGCCGTCGGGCAGGGATCCCTCGCCGAGGGCCGCCTCGAGCAGCTGGCGCGTCCGGCGGGCGAGGGCGTGCCAGCGATCGAACTCCGAGAAGCCGCTCTGTTCGAGATCGTGCATCACGCCGCCTCAGCCGCGGGTTCCGATGTCGAGAGCATCGGTATCGGGAGCGTCGTTCGTATCGCCGGCAGGCGGCACGACGCGAAGGTTCCATGACACCTTGGCCGATGGTACCCGGGGCGCACCGCGAGAACCGGCCGTCGGACGTGCGTTAGGCTGCGTGGCGTGCCGTCCGCGCGCCCGATCCTGACCGCCGAGCTGCTGAGCATCGGCTCGGAGCTGACCGTCGGCGAAACCCGCGACACGAACGCCGGCGAGATCGCCCGGACCCTCACCGGGATCGGCGTCGCCGTCGGCCGTATTCAGGCCGTGCCCGATGACCTCGAGGTCGTCCGGGACGCGATGGCCGGCGCGGTGGCACGGGTTGACCTCGTCGTCTCGACCGGCGGCCTCGGCCCGACGCCCGACGACCTCACCCGCGAGGCGATCGCGGCGGCGGTTGGCGAGGAACCCGCGGTGGACCCGGAGCTGGAAGCGTGGCTCCGGGCGCTCTGGTCGCGGCGCCGCGCGCCGTTTCCGGAGATGAACCTGAAGCAGGCCTGGTTGCTGCCCTCGGCGACGGCCCTCCCCAATCCGAACGGCACTGCGCCTGGCTGGTGGGTCGATCGGGCCGATGGTGGCGTCGTCGTGGCGCTGCCCGGCCCGCCCCGCGAGATGCGCCCGATGTGGACCGACCACGCCCTCGCCCGCCTTCGTGATCGGGGCGCTGGAGCGCCGGTCGCGAGTCGAACGCTGCGCCTGGCAGGGATTGGCGAGTCGCAGGTCGCCGACCTCATCGGCGAGGCGCTCCTGCGCGGGCTCGATCCGATCGTCGCGACCTACGCCCGGCAGGACGCGGTGGACGTCCGGATCTCGTCGCGCGACCTCGGGCCTGCGATGCACGGGGTCGGGGCCGGAGCCGTGGAAGCCGGCGCGTCCAGCGCGTCCGAGCGTGTCGCGGCCGCGGCCGAGCGAATCGCGGCGCTCCTCGACGGCCACGTCTGGAGCGAGGGCGAGACGACCTGGGCTGACGCGATCGGCGAAGCCCTGTCAGAGGGTGGCAGCGCCCTCGCAGTCGTCGAGGTCGGAACAGCCGCGGCCCTGGCGGTCCTCCTGGGCGATCGGCCGTGGATCCGGATCACCGAGTCCGTCTCGTCCGACGGCCCGGTCGCCAGCGAGCGCCGAACCGCGGCTGGCCTCGAGACACTCACCCGGCAGGCGATGGCCCGAGGCGGGGCGGTCGTCGGGATCGGGGTCCGAGCGCGCGAACGTGGCGCGGACACCGCCGTCTCGATGGTGGTCGTCGGGCCGGACTGGATCCACCGCGAGCGGCGGATCGTGTTCCTCGGCGGGCCGAACGGGCGGACCCGCTCGGCGCTGGCCGCGGCCCACGTCCTGTTGACGGCGCTCCGAACCCGCTGACCGACGAGCGGTCGGGGTTGCGTCCCTCGCGAGGCAGCGCGCGTCAGCGGTGGGCGTTCCGACCGAGGCCGTCGAGGTCGATGACCACGATCCGGTCCTTCTCGAGCCGGATCAGGCCGTCGTCCGTGAACATCCCGAGGAGCTTGTTCACGCTCTGGCGGGTGCAGCCGATCATCGCCGCCAGGTCGCCCTGCGTGAGCGGGCCGGCGAGACGGATCGAGCCGTCTGGGAGGCGGCTCGCCCCGGGCTCCGCAGCCAGTCGGGCGAGACGCGATGCCAGCCGCCCCGTGGTGTCGAGGAAGTGGAGCTCCTCGACGTGGTGGGTCAGGCGGCGGACCTCGGCGGCGAGGGTCCCGAGGAGCGCCTCGCGCATGATCGGCTCGGTGGCAATCAGCTCGCGGAACCGTTCCCGGGCGAGGATGTAGGTCTCGGTCGGCTCGATCGCAACCGCGGTCGCCGAGCGCGGCGCGCCGTCGAGGAGGGCCAGCTCGCCGAAGAAATCGCCGGGCCGAAGCGTGGCCAGGATCGCCTCGTCGCCGGTGTCGGCCGGCAACGTGATCTTGATCGAGCCGGCCATCACGATGAACAGGGCGTCCCCGGGGTCGCCGAGATGGAAGACCGTCTCGCCCCTCCGAAAGCGGCGGACCCGCATCCCCTTCGCGAGCCCCTCGAGGCCGTCCGCGTCGAGCCCGGCGAAGAGCGGAACGGCGGCGAGCGCGGCGCTCATCGACCGGGCATCGAGCATGGTCGAGATCGTACCGCGCGGCGCCACCCAGAATCGCGGCGACCGCCGAGGTTTCGCCCGAGCGCGGCGTGTTGCACGGTCGGGCTGTCGCCGGCAGGACAGGAAGTCGGTCCGGAATCGACTCGACGGGCCGGTGTCCGGGATGCGAACATCCGCTCCATGCCGACCCTGTCCGGGCTCCGCCCGTGCGCCTGACCATCGTCGGAAGCGGGACGTCCCAGCCCCAGCCGGAGACGCCCGCCTCGGGTCTCCTGATCGAGACGGACTCGACCGCCGTCCTCGTCGACTGCGGCCAGGGGATCATCCGCGAGCTGATGGCGTACCGCGATCCGCGCGAGCTGGATGCGATCGTGATCGGCCACATGCACGCCGACCACTACATCGACCTCATCTCGCTCCGCTACCTCCTGCCCTGGGAGGGCGTCGCGTCCGCCCACATCCCGGTCCTCCTGCCGCCCGGCGGCAAGGCCCGCCTCGACGCCCTCGCCAGCGCGATCAGCGAGCGTCCGAACTTCTTCGACGATGCGTTCAGCCTGATCGAGTACGACCCGACTCATCGGATCCACGTCGGCGACCTGACCGTGGGGTTCGTCGCCGGCCAGCACTACGTCCCGGCCTGGGGCTGCCTCGTCACGGGCCCCGACGGCGCCCGGATCGCGATCAGCGGCGACACCGGCCCGAGCGACGGATTCGTGCGGGCTGCCCGCGGCGCGGACGTGGTCGTGGCCGAGGCGACCCTGGCGAATTCCGCATTCGACGATCCGCGTCGGGGCCATTTGACCGCCGAAGAGGCGATCGAGATGGCCGATCGGGCAGGCGCTCCGCGGGTCGTCCTCGTCCACTTCCGGGCCGAGCTCCAGGATCGGATCGAGCGAGCCTGTGCCGCCCGGCCTGGCGCGCTCGCCGGACGGCCCGGGCTCCAGGTCGAGGTCGATGCGGCGGACCCCCGGGTCGGGGCGGCTCGCCCGCCCGATCGGGGACCGATCCACGGCATCGGCGAGTCGCCCGATCCGGAACCCACGGCCGGACCTCGCCCTGGCGCAGGACCGACGATCGATCGGATCGTGAGTGCCTCGATCGACGCGGACCCGGACCAATCCGTCCAGC
>JALYPW010000198.1 GCA_030856145.1 Chloroflexota bacterium
GGACGACGTCGGGCTCGTTCATCTCGGGCAGGGCGGGCGGCGTCGCGCGGCGGGCGGCATCCGGGATCCGGTCGAGGGCGTCCTTGGGCGGATGCGGGATCTTGTCGCCGCCGCGGCCCGGCCGCGAACGCTCGAACAGAGTCGGCTGGAGCTGCTCGCCGACGACGGTCATCGGGCTGCCTCAACTGGGCTTGCGGTGACTGCGCTCCCCAGCTCGGTCGACCCACTCGTGCCGGTCGCGCCGACATCGTGGCTTCCCAGCTCGGCGGCGAGGGCGGCCGCGAACTGCTCGATCTCCGTGTCCGTCGTGACCTCCGTGGCGCAGACCAGGAGGGCATCGGCCAGCGACGGCTCGTCGGGCAGGATGTCGCCGAGGACCAGGCCGGCGAGGACCCCACGATCGATCAGCCGGCGATGGACGGCGCGCGCGTCGGGAACGTGAACGGCGAACTCGTTGAGGTACGGACCGCCATGGACCCGTGGCGCCCCGACGGTGGCGAGGGCGGTCTCGAGCCGGGCCGCCCGGGCCGCTCCCTGGGCGGCGACATCGCGCAGGCCGTGCGGCCCGATCGTGGCGAGGTAGATGCTGGCGGCCAGGGCCAGGAGGGCCTGGTTCGTGCAGATGTTGCTGGCCGCCTTGTCCCGCCGGATGTCCTGCTCTCGCGCCCGCATCGTCATGACATATGCCCGCCGGCCCTTGACGTCTGATGTCATCCCGACGAGCCGGCCGGGGATCTGGCGAACCAGGGCGTCGTTCGAGGCGAGGATCCCGAGGTACGGCCCGCCGTACTGGGCCGGGATCCCGAGCGGCTGCCCTTCGCCCGCGGCAATGTCCGCGCCGTATGCGCCCGGGGGCGCGAGGACGGCCAGCGAGACCGGCTCGATCACGCCCACGAACAGGGCCCCGGCCGCGTGTGCCAGGCGCCCGATCTCGGCCATCGGCTCAAGGAGGCCGAGGAAGTTGGGTTGGCCGGCGATCACCCCGGCGACCGGTCGACCGTCGGCCAGCAGTCGCTCGAGTGCGGCGAGGTCGGTGGTGCCCGCCGCCTCGCCATCGGTCACGAGCGGGATGTCGTCGAGCTCGAGGCCCGCCCCGAAGTAGGCGGCGAGCGTCTGGCGGTAGTGGGGATGGACCGCCTTCGAGACGAGGACCCGCTCGCGCTTCGTCGCGCGGCAGGTCATCAGGCCAGCCTCGGCCGTGGCCGCGGCGCCGTCGTAGTGCGAGGCCGAGACCACGTCGAGGTCGACCAGCTCGGCCAGGAGCGACTCGTACTCGTAAATGCTCTGGAGCGTCCCCTGGCTGATCTCCGGCTGATACGGGGTGTACGCCGTGTACCACTCGCCGCGGAGGAGCAGCTGGTCGACGTTCGGTGGCGACCAGTGGCGGTATACGCCGGCCCCCAGGAAGGACGCGAGGTCCGTCCGATTGCGGGCAGCCAGGCCGGTCAGCCGGGCTGCCAGCTCCAGTTCCGGCTCGGGCCCGGGAAGGTCCAGGCGGCTCGCCCGGAGACCCTCGGGGATATCGGCGAAGAGGGCGTCGACGCTGTCGATCCCGAGCGCCGCCAGCATCCGCTCGCGATCGCCTGCGGTATGTGGTCCATAGGGCATCGGCGGTCAGCCTGCCGCGATCAGGGCGTCGTAGGCGGCGGCGTCGAGGAGCTCATCGACCTCGGCCGGGGCGGTGAGCGTGAGGCGGATCATCCAGCCGCCCTCGTACGGCTCGCTGTTCACGAGCTCTGGCGACGCGGTCAAGGCGGCGTTGGACTCGGCGACGGTCCCGCTCAGTGGCGCGAACAGGTCGCTGACCGCTTTCACCGACTCGACCACGCCGAACGTCGCGAACTGGTCGAGGCTGCGTCCGGCGTCGGGTAGCTCGACGAACACGATGTCGCCGAGCTGGCTGGCAGCGTACTCGGTGATGCCGACCGTTGCCACGGCGCCGTCCAGGCGGACCCACTCGTGATCCTTGGTATAGCGGAGCTCCGAGGGGACCATCGCGTGCTCTCTCCTCCTGGGGCCGATCCGATGAACCGCCCGGACGCCCCCTGGGTCAGCGCGCCCGGCGATAGAACGGCAGGGCGACGACCTCCGCGGGGACCCGCTGGCCGCGGATCTCGACGTCGACCATCGTACCCGGCTCGGCGTCGGCCGTGGCCACGTAGCCCATCGCGACCGCCTCGCCGAGCGACGGCGACTGGGTGCCGCTGGTCACGACACCGGTCGTCCGCGGGCCGACGAGGATCGGGTAGCCGTGACGAGCGATCCCGCGCCCGCGCATGACCAGCCCGACGAGCCGCCGGGCGACGCCGGCCGCGGCCACCTTCTCGAGCGCGGCACGACCCACGAAGTCGCCGGTCTTGGCCAGCTTCACGACCCGCCCGAGGTTCGCCTCGTACGGGTTCGTCGCCCGATCCAGCTCGTTGCCGTAGAGCGGCATGCCGGCCTCGAGCCGGAGCGTGTCGCGGGCGCCCAGCCCAATCGGGGCGACGCCGTGCTCGGCGCCGGCCGCGGCCAGCGCGTCCCACAGCTCGGCGGCTCGGGTCGTCTCGACGAACACCTCGAAGCCGTCCTCGCCGGTATACCCGGTCCGGGCCACGAGGGCCGGGATCCCGGCAACCGAGCCTTCGGCGATCGCGTAGTAGCGCAGGCCATCGAGGTCCACGTCGGTCAATGGCCGGACGATCTCGACCGAGCGCGGGCCCTGGATCGCAACGAGGGCGGTGATGAGCGATCGATCGTCGAGGACCGCCTTGAAACGGGTCAGCCGCTCGGCGAGGGCGTCGCTCACGACGTGGGCGTTGCTCGCGTTGGCGACGACGAGGAAGCGCTCGGCCGCCAGGCGGTAGACGATCAGGTCGTCGATGATCCCGCCGTCCGGCCCGACGATCATCGAGTAGTGGGCCCGCCCGTCGGCGAGCGACGGCGGATCGCTGACCAGGGCATGGGCGAGGGCGGCCCCGGCCTCGGGCCCCTCGACGAACAGCTCGCCCATGTGCGACAGGTCGAACAGGCCAGCCCGCTCGCGAACGGCCCGATGCTCCTCGAGGATGCCGCCGTACTGGACGGGCATCAGCCAGCCGGCGAAGTCGATCAGGCGCGCCCCGAGGTCGCGATGACGAGCTTCGAGCGGCGTGTGATGAAGGGGCGTCTCGACGGCGTCGGTCATCGCGGTCACGCGCCGCCGAGGCGGGCGCCGGCGACCGGATGCAGAGCAGGACGGCGGTCCGCGGTGCGATCCGCGACCGCGCGTCCGGACGGCGGCTCGACGATCTCGGCGGCCCGGCCCACCAGCGACCGCTCCGTCTCGAATGCGAGCAGTTCGCCGGCTTCGTCGAAACGGACCCAGCGGACCTGGTCGAACTCGTGATCGTGGCGATCGAGATCGCCGCCGATCGGCTCCATCAGGAAGTAGTGGACGGTCTTGTGGATCCGGGTGCCGCGCTGGACGAACCAGTACTCGATGGAGTCGAGGATGTCGGTGATCCGGACCTCGAGGCCGGTCTCTTCGGCAACCTCGCGGAGAGCCGTCTGCTCGCGCGTCTCGCCGGCGTTCGGCGTGCCCTTCGGCAGCGTCCAGGTGAGGAG
>JALYPW010000235.1 GCA_030856145.1 Chloroflexota bacterium
TCGCAGCGGCGATCGTCCACGATCGGACGAGGGCTGTGCCGTGGTAGATCCGGGCCGTTCCAGACATGGTCTCGGGCGAGGTCCAGGCGAGCGTCGCGGTGTCGGCCGCGCCATCACCGTTTGGCGAGAAGCGGGCCGGGGCGGTCGCCGCGAGGTCCGGCGCGATCCGGTCGAGCCGGACATCCCAGGCCCGGTTGACGCGATTGCCCGATCCATCGGCAGCCTCCAGCGACAGGCGCCAGGTGCCGTCGGCAACGCCCGCGCCGCTGTTCGCCCGCCCGTCCCACACAAATGTCACCCTGGCACCGCTGCCGGAGCCGGTCCGAACCGGAACGCCGATCGTGGTCCCCGAAACCGGGGCCGCGCTGAATGACCAGCCCGTCGCTCCGCTGGCCGCGAGGCTGAGCGAGATCGAGTCCGCGACGCCGTCGCCGTTCGGCGAGAAGGCGGTGGCGGTGATCGACGCCGAGGTCACAACCGGGGGCACCGTATCGGTGACGAACTTGTTCTCGATCGCCCCCCACAGCTCGGGCCGAGTCCCGTCGTAGCCGAGGGCCCAGATGCCCGCTCCGCGCAGGTTGTAGCTGTTGACGATGTCGTACTTCGCGCCGAGAGTCGCGGCGTCGTCGATGTACAGCTGGCGCCACGACGTGACGCAGCCATAGGTCGTCGTGCAGTTCTCGCGCTTGTAGGCAGTCCACGCGACCTGCTCGGTCGCCTCGAGCCGGCGGCCGTACTGGGCGAGGTAGCCGGCAGCCGTGCTGTAGAGCACGGTCGTCGAGGCACCGGTCTTCGTGCTGCTCGTGTTCGTGGCGTGGACGGCGTCGCTGCTCGTCGACCAGGCGCGCCCGTAGTACGGAACGCCGAGGATCAGCTTCGATGGCGCGACCCGGGCCGTGTAGGCAGCCACCGTGTCGCGGATGTCATAGCCGGTCCGAGTGAGTGGGGCGATCGAACCGACCGGGCTGGACGCCGACGATCGATAGTCGTAGCCCATGATGAAGATGGCGTCGGCGCCGCCCGGGGCGGTCGCATTCTCGATGGGATAGTTGCCGATCGAGCCGGTCGTATCGAAGGTCAGCTGGTAACCGGAATGGACCTTGTCGAGCTCGGCTCGGACCGAGCGGACGAGGGCGGTGAACTCGGCGTCGTAGGTCGAGGCGAGCGGCTCGAAGTCGAGGTTCACGCCGTCGGCGCCCCGGTCGCGGACGGCGGCCGCGATCTGGCGGGCGAGGTTGAGCCGGGCGGTGGACGAGCCGAGGAGCGCCTTCTGGCGAGTGAGGCCGGACGTGTTCCAGGCAAAGCTCTGGACGGTCAGGACGACCCGTGTCCTGTTCGTGTGGGCGGCCGCGATGATGCTCGTCATCTTCGAGCTGGTCCAGCCGCTCCAGCCGACCGTCGTGGTCCCGTCGGCGTTCTTCTTCTGGAGGTTGCCGGCCGCGTCGGCGCCGACACCGAAGTAGGCGATCGTGGAGATCTTGGAATAGTCGAGCCGCAGAGTGCTGGAGTTGACCTGCCAGTACGGCAGGAACCCGAAGATCTCGCGGCGCAGCCCGGTCGAGCTGACGACGGCGTCCGAGGGGGCGGTCGCGGCAGCTTCCGACTCGCTGAACGACGCGTTGGTCGCGGGCGTGGCGGGCTGGGTCTCGGTCGGGACGTCGACCCCGCCGTCGAGGACGGCGAGGGGCGAGTCGCTGGCGGGCGACGGCTTGCCCTGGTGGCGCATCGAGGTCCCGTCGAGGCGGCCGCCGGGCAGGGCGGTCGGCCTGGAGCCACCGACCGGCCAGCGGTCCGAGGCACGCGGCTCGAAGCCGACGGTGACCCGGGCACCGGGCATGAAGGCGATCCGGTCGTCAGCGTGGCGCTCGGCCTCTTCGTACTGGATCGAGGGCTGGAGGCCGGCGTTGGCGGCGGCGGCCCCGCACGTCTCGGTCGTGCCCGCGTCACCGGACGCCGACCTCGCCGCGTTCCGCCCGCAGTCCGACGGCGTTGCCCCGGCGGCCGACGCCGAAGCCGCCGCCGCCGCCAAC
>JALYPW010000283.1 GCA_030856145.1 Chloroflexota bacterium
GGACGACCCGGGCCAGCGCAACTGCCTCGTCTAACGCCAACGCCCGGGGGGTCCCGATCGCAAGATTGAGCCCGATCGCATCCGCCCTGGCGCGTACCGCGGCGAGCGCTCCGGCCTCGTCGGTCACGCCGCAGATCTTGACGAACGGCCGGCGCGCCACATTGGCAAGGTCATCAGGCTGCCGACCGGCCGCGACGAAGGCGCGCACCGCCGCGCTCGCGTCGGGTGCTCGCATCAGCGCCTCGCCGATGAGCGCGCCATCGAACCCGAGCGCCCGCCATCGACTGACGGTCTCGGGATCGCGCACGCCCGACTCGGCGATCACGAGACGATCGTCCGGCACGAATGCTCGAAGTCGCTCGGCGCGGCCCGTGTCCACCTGAAGGGTCCGCAGGTCGCGGTTGTTGAGGCCGATCAGCCGGGCGCTCGTCGCGAGGGCCGCCCGCAGCTCGCGCTCGTCGTGCGCCTCGACCACTGGCTCCAGACCGAGTTCGAATGCCCGCTCCACCAGACGGGCGAGCCGTGCCGCTGGATGGAGCACCGCGAGGAGCAGCACGAGATCGGCTCCCGCCTCGCGCAGGAGCGGCAGCTGGCGGGGATCGACCACGAATTCCTTGGCCAGGACCGGGATCGACACGGCCGTCCGAACGGCACGAAGGTCGTCCAGCGAGCCGCCGAACCAGTGGGGCTCGCACAGCACGGAGATCACGGCCGCACCACCCGCCTCGTAAGCCCGGGCTCGGGCGACGATGTCATCGCCCGGATCGGCGATCGAGCCGGCCGATGGCGAGGAGCGCTTGATCTCGGCGATAAGGTGCAGGCCGGGCGCCGCCAGACGCTCGGCGATGGGCCGCGGGGGTGCGGCGGCGGCCAGCTCGCTCGGTCCCGGAACGGATCCCAGGCTGTGCGCCAGGTCGTCACGGCGGCGGGCGGCGATCTCCCGGACCACGTTGCCTCTCGTGCCGCGCCGGCCATCGGCGACGGTCATCCCGGCAACCCCGTCCCGGCCGGGGCCGCCGCGGCGCGCCTCTCCGCTCGCAGGTTCGCCAGCAACTCGGCCGACAGGCCGGAATCGATCGTCAGGGCCGCCCGCTCCAGGCCAGCCTCGAGGGTGTCCACCACGCCGGCCGCAAGGAACGCCGCTCCGGCATTGAGCACCACCACGTCCCGCCGAGACCCGGGTTCGCCGCGCAGGACCGCCTCGACGTATCGAGCATTCGTCGCGGCGTCGCCGCCGGCCAGCCGGGACGTCGCCGTGGCCCGCAAGCCGAGCGCGACGGCATCCACGAAGCGCTGCTCGACGCCGTCAGCCGTGACCTCGTACATGACGCCGGTGCCATCGAGCGGCAGCTCGTCGACGCCTGCCCCATGCACGACGAGCGTCCTATCCGTGCCCAGCCTGTGGACCACCTCGGCGAATCGCCTGGCCGCCCGCTCGTCGCCCACACCAAGGAGCTGCCGCCGCGTGCCCGCCGGGTTGGTGAGTGGCCCGAGCAGGTTGAACGCCGTGCGCACACCGATCTCTCGTCGGGTCGGCGCCGCGTGACGCATGGCCGGGTGGAAGTTCGGGGCGAACAGGAACGCGAATCCGTGCGCGGTCATCGCTGCCGAGGCGGACGCCGCGTCGTGATCGATCCGGATGCCCAGCGCATCCAGCACGTCCGCCGAGCCCGACTTCGAGGTGATCGCCCGGTTGCCATGTTTGGCCACGGGCACGCCGGCCGCCGCCACGACGAGGGCCGCCGCGGTCGAGATATTGAACGTCCCGCTGCCATCGCCGCCGGTCCCGACGACATCGATGGCGCCCTCGGGCGCTTCGACGCGGACGACCCGCTCGCGCATCGCGGTCGCAAAGCCCGCCAACTCATCGACGGTCTCGCCACGCATGCGCAGGCCCATCAGCAGCGCCGCCAGCTGGGCCGGTGTCGCATCGCCGTCCATCACGGCGCCCATCGCGAGACTGGCTTCCTCGAGCGTCAGCGTGCCGCCATCGACGATCGTCGTGAGTGCGGTCCTGACGTGCTCGCTCACCGGGCGCTCGTGGCCACGGTGGCTTCCGCGATGCCGGCCGTCGCGAACGACCCGGTTGCCGCGTCCAGGAGTTCGGCTTCCCCTTCCCCGGCCAGCCGAAGGAAGTTTGCCAACAGATGCGGACCGTGCGGCGTCAGCACGCTCTCCGGGTGGAATTGGACGCCCTCCATCGGCAGCGCGACGTGACGAATGCCCATGATCACCCGATCGACCTCGCTCATCGCCGTGACCCGCAACTCCGGCGGCAGGGTCGCGGCGTCCACGGCCAGTGAGTGGTAGCGCGCAGCCATGAACGACGGTGGCATCCCCTCGAGCAGCCCCGCCCCATCGTGGGTGACCTCGGACGCCTGGCCGTGGACGAGGGTCGGAGCCCGGACGATGGACGCGCCGAACGCCGCCGCCATCGACTGCATGCCGAGG
>JALYPW010000304.1 GCA_030856145.1 Chloroflexota bacterium
GTCCAACCCAGCCCCGCTGGCCCGGCACGACGGTGCTGGCGGTCATCGCCCTGGGCGCCGCCGACGGCGAGATCGACAAGGCGCGAGCGGATCTGCAGAAAGCCGCCGACGCGCAGGATCTCCCGGCGATGCGCGGCGCAGCCGACGGCCTCGCGAAGATGATCGACGCGCTCATGCCGAATCTCGACCGGCTCGACGCCTATGACGGGACCAAGCCCGTTGCCACGCTCTATCGCGCCGCATTTCCCGAGATTTCCGCGGGGGCAACGCAGCTCCGCGACGCCGTGGCTGCCGGCGACGGTCCCGGAATCACCGCCGGCTACGTCCGGATGGTGGAGGGGATCAAGCTGTACGCCCCGATCCGCCAGCAGATCGGGGCCCTCGTCGAGCAGGCGATCGTCCAGCAGCGACTATTCCTCAAGTAGGCGGTGTCACGGCCAGGGAGCCGACGGGGTGGGCCGATCCGGCCCTCGTCCGGTCAGGAAGCGGTCGACGACCTCAGGGGCAGCGTCGGCTGCTCAGAGGCTGCGGCGCCCCTGAAGTGGCACGAGACGAGGTGGCCGCCGCCCGCGTCGAGCAGGGGCGGTTCCACCGTCGCGCAGATCTCCGGTCCGCCGAGCTCGGCCCGGAGCTGGCAGCGCGGGTTGAAGTGGCAGCCCTTCGGCGGGTTGACCGGTGAGGGAACGTCGCCGCGCAGGATGATCCGCTTCCGGCGCAGCTCCGGATCGGGGATCGGGATCGCCGACATCAGGGCCTGGGTGTACGGATGCTCCGGCGAGCGGAACATCTCGCGCCGATCAGCCAGCTCCGCGACCTTGCCGAGGTACATCACCGCGACCCGGTCGCTGATGTGCTCGACCACGCCCATGTTGTGGGCGATGAACAGGTAGGTCAGGCCGAGCTCGCGCTGGAGCGCCTTCAGCTCGTTGAGGACCTGGGCCTGGATCGACACGTCGAGCGCTGAGACGGGCTCATCGCAGACGACGAGATCGGGCTCGAGGATCAGGGCCCGGGCGATCCCGATCCGCTGGCGCTGGCCACCCGAGAACTCGTGGGGGTAGCGTCGGGCGTGGTACGGGGCGAGCCCAACGAGGTCCATGATCTTCTGGACCTTGGCCCGGCGCTGGGCCGGCGTCCCGATCGCGTGGATCCTGAGCCCCTCGCCGATGCTGTCGCCGATCGGCGTCCGCGGGTCGAGCGATGCGTACGGGTCCTGGAAGATGATCTGCATCCGGCGCCGGTACGGCTTCAGGGCGGAGCTCGACAGCGTCGCGATGTCGACGCCGTCGAACACGATCGAGCCCGCCGTCGGCTCGATCAAGCGGAGGAGCAGGCGTCCGACCGTGGTCTTGCCGCAGCCCGACTCGCCGACGAGGCCGAGGGTCTCGCCGCGGCGGATGTCGAAGCTCACGCCGTCCACGGCCTGGACCGCGGCCACGGTCCGCTGGAGGATCCCGCCCCGGATCGGGAAGTGCTTGACGAGGTCACGAACCTCGACGAGCGGACGCGCCGTCGGGTCGGCGACGCGCGCCTCGGCGGAGCCGCCGGCCAGGTCCGCCGCCGTCATCGGGCCGCACCCGAATCAATGGCCATGCCCGCCGCCGCGATGCCGCCGTCGGCCACGGCGCCGGTCGCGAGCACCTCCGCGGCGTCGACGTCGGTCCGGGGCTGCCAGCCGGCGGGGCGCGGGATCAGGCGCCCGTTCATGTCGTGGTAGAGCCAGCAGCGGACCTCGTGCCCGGGCTCGAGCGGGAAGAGCCCCGGGTGGACGTCGATCGCCATCGCGTTGTCCTCGGCCACGCGCGACGCGCAGCGCGGGGCGAAGCGGCAGCCCTTCGGGACGTCAATCAGGTTCGGAACGTTGCCCGGGATCACGCTGAGCTCCTCGCGGATGTCGCCGACGACCGGGATCGAGCCGATCAGGCCGCGCGTGTAGGGGTGGCGCGGCAGGCGGAAGAGCGTGTTCACATCGGTCTGCTCGACGATCTCGCCGGCGTACATGACCGCGACCCGGTCGCACATCTCGGCCACGACGCCGAGGTCGTGGGTGATCAGGATGATCGCAGTCCCGGTCTGCTCGCGGAGGTTCCGCATCAGGTCGAGGATCTGGGCCTGGATCGTCACGTCGAGCGCGGTGGTCGGCTCGTCGGCGATCAGCAGCTCGGGCTCGCAGGCGAGGGCCATCGCGATCATCACCCGCTGGGCCATGCCGCCCGACATCTCGTGGGGGTAGGCTTTGAGGCGTCGCTCCGGATCCGGGATGCCGACCATTCGGAGGAGTTCGAGGGCACGCTGCCGAGCAGGGCCGCGCTTCATGCCGCGGTGGATCTCGAGGACCTCGCCGATCTGGCGGCCGACGTCCCACACGGGATTGAGCGACGACTGGGGCTGCTGGAAGATCATGCTGATCCGTTCGCCGCGGACGCGTCGCATCGCCTCGTCCGGAAGCTTGAGCAGGTCCTGCCCATCGAACAGGATCTCGCCCGCCTCGATGCGCCCGGGCCGGGAAATCAGCCGCATGATCGACAGGGACGTCACGCTCTTTCCGCAGCCGGATTCGCCGACGAGTCCCATGATCTCGCCGCGATCGACCCGGAAGTCGATGCCATCAACCGCACGGACGTAACCATCGCGAG
>JALYPW010000105.1 GCA_030856145.1 Chloroflexota bacterium
AGGTTGGCGATGTCATCGTCGAGGGCGTGGGCGCCCTCGAACGCCAGCAGGCCGGAGACGATGCCTGGCTCGACCGCCCGTCGGCCGAGGAACGCGTCGAGGTCGGCGGCCGAACGGACGAGCGTCAGCCCGCCGCCTGACTGGGCCGCGAACGACACCAGCCGCGCTGCCTGGTGCTCGGCCCGCGCCAGCCGGCTGCCCCACGTCGCGCGCGGCCAGCCAAGCCCGAGCGCGATGAGCGTGATGTCGTCGGTCCGGTCGTCGTTGCGCTCGATGTTCAGGTGGCGCGGCACCTTCGTCGCGACGGCGAACACCTGGAGAGCGGCGTTGCCCTCGACCATCCGCGGGACGTCGAGGTGACCCCGCGACGCCCGCGCCAACAGATCCCGTCCGAACAGGAGCGAGTCGGCGTGGAGGTCCACGACGGTCATCCGGGCGTGCAGGGCGGCGGCGGGGGCCGGGACGACATACGGCCCCGGATCCGCCACCGGGCACAGACGGCGCTCGGTCCGGGCGGCGAGGCGCTCCCCGATCGCCCGACGCAGGATCGGCCCCGCCAGGGTGAGCCCCACCGCGCCGATCGCGCCGACCGACGTGGCGCGCAACGATGGCTTGACCCCCATCAGCCGGCCAGCTCGGCCGTCACCTCGTCGGGCAGGTCGACCGACTCACCGGTATAGGCCGCCGCCTGGAGCGTGAAGAGCTGGGCGTAGCGGCCGCCGAGTGCCATCAGCTCCCCGTGGGTCCCCTGCTCGACGAGCCGGCCGTGCTCCAGGAACAGGATCCGGTCGGCCTGGCGGACCGTCGAGAAGCGATGCGAGATGTAGATCGCGGTCCGGCCCCGGGCCAGTGAGCGGAGCCGCGCGAACAGCTCGAACTCCGCTTGCGCGTCCAGCGCGGACGTGGGCTCGTCGAGGAGCAGGATCCGGGCGTCGCGCATGAACGCCCGGCCCAACGCGATCTTCTGCCACTCCCCGCCCGACAGCTCCACCCCGCCGTCGAACCACTTCCCGAGCGGCGTGTCCCAGCCATCGGGCAGGCGGTCGAGGAGCGAATCCGCGCCGCCCTTGCGCGCGGCGGCCTCGATCGCCCCGCGGTCCTCGAGATTGCCGATCTCGCCAAGGCCGATGTTCTCGGCGGCGCTCGCCTGGTAGGTCACGTAATCCTGGAACATCCCGCCGATCAGCCTGCGGACCGCCGCCGGCTCGAGCTCGCGGAGGTCGACGCCGTCGAGCAGGATCGTGCCTGAGGTTGGGTCGTACAGGCGGGTCACGAGCTTGATCAGCGTCGACTTTCCGGCCCCGTTGCGCCCGACCACGGCCACCGTCTCGCCCGGTGCGATCGTGAACGAGACATCCGCCAGCGCGTCTTCCTCGCGGCCGGGATAGCGGAACGTGACGTGGTCGAAGACGAGCTCGCCCGGAGTCGTCAGCGGGTCGAGCACGTGAGCCGCGGCCCCGTCCGCCGCCGGCCCGCGCCGGGCGGTCGCGGCCGTCCCGTCTCCCACCCCACCTTCGATCCCGACTGGCGTGGCAAGCAGCTCGAACAGGTCGTTCAGGTATAGGTTGTTCTCGTACATCGAGCCGGCGCCACTGAGGAGCCCCTGGACGGAGCCCTGGACCGACGCCGCCGCCTGTGTGAACAGGGTCAGGTCGCCGAGCGTCAGGCGCCCCGCGATCGCCTGGAGCGCGACGTACAGGTACGTCAGCGACCCCGCGAGGGTCGTGATCGTGCTCCAGATGAAGCCGACGAAGTAGCGGGTGACGACGAGCCCGCGTTGGCGATCCTGGTACACGCCCGACAGCTGCCGGAACCGGTCGATGAAGTACGGCCCGAGGCCGAACAGCTTGACCTCCTTGGCGTAGGTGTCGGTCGTGACGAGGGTCGTGAGGTAGTCCATCCGGCGCCGGAGGGGCGAGGCCCAGCGGGCAAAGGAGTAGCCCCGCCAGCCGTAGCGCGTGTCAGCGATGAACGCCGGGATGGGGGCGACGAGGGCCACCAGCGCCAGGAGCGGGCTGAGCGCGATCAGCAGGGCGATCATCGACACGAACGCAATGAACGTCTGGATCAGCCCGAACACGCCGCTGACCATGAACAGCGGCCGGCTGCTCGCGCCCTGCTGGGCCCGACGCAGGAGGTCGTAGGACGTCGAGTCCTCGAAGAACGCGAGGTCCAACTTTGCGGCGTGATCCATGATCTCGAGCTGGATCCGGTTCGTGACCCGCTCCTGGAGGAGCTGCTGGCAGACGTTCCGGAGCGTCGACAGGAACGACGACAGGGCGAAGACCGCGAACTGGGCGACGGCGAGCAGGATCACGGTCCCGACGGCGTCGAGCTCGAGCGGGCCGAACGTGATCGTCGCCGGCAGTGCCGGGTTGGCGTTGACCGCGATCGCCCGGACGACGGCGTCGATCAGGAGCTTGGCGATGTAGGCGGTGATCGCGGGCACGATGCCGGCGACGATCGTCGCGAAGGCGAGGCCGATCGTGAGGATCCGGCTCGCCGACCACACGAGGCCCAGGACGCGTGGGAGCGTGCCGGCGAGCGCGCGGGCGGCATCGCGGATCCGGCCCAGGCGGTCGCGGAGGTTGGTCGGGCCGTCGTCCGGCGGATCGGGGATGTCGGGGTTGCCGCTGAGGCCGCTCTCGCGGCCCTCGACGCCGGGTCGGAGCTCGCGCCGGAGGCGGTTGCCGCGGGGAATGATCGGCGGGTGGTTCAGGCTCGGCCCCCGATCGGCGTCGGATCAACGGTCGACAATTCGTCCGCGATCGCCGCCGCCTCGCGGACGGCAACGCCGCGGACATGGCGATCGTGGCGCTCGGTGGCCTCGGGCGTCCGGATCTCGTCGAGGAACGCGAGCGACCGGGCGTCCCGCTCGAGCGCGATCCGGAGGAAATCGCGCAGGGCGCTCTCGACCTCGCGCTCGGTGGCCAGGCTGAGGCGCAGGCCCGAGATCGCCTCGACGTCCTGGCGCTGGTACGCCTTGAGCAGCTTCAACGCGTCGAGCGTCAGGCCCGTCCGATCATGGGGGGGTCCGGGGCAGCGGTCGCACAGGACCCCACCGAGCGGCGGCACCCAGCGAAACCTGCCGTCGACCTCCAGGGCGCGATCGCATTCGACGCAGCGGTCGACCTCGGGTCGGACGCCGAGCTCGTCGGCGAGGTGCATCTCGAACCAGCGGGCAACCCGGCCCGGGGCCATCCCGGCGTCGAGCAGCTCGTACGAGCGCCGCAGCAGCGCATAGACCTGGTCGGCGCCGTGGCGTTCCTCGAGCGAGCGGTCGGCGAGCTCGGCGAGGTACCACGCGGTCGCAGCGCTCTCCAGCGAGTCGCGCAGGTTCAGCCAGGCGTGGCCGACGCTGACCTGGGTGACGACATCGAACGTCCGGCCGCGGGCGAGCAGGACGTTGAGCTCGGCGAACGGCTCGAGGCTGCCGCCGATCCGCGAGGTCGGCCGGCGGATGCCCTTGGCGATCGCCTTGATCTTGCCGCCGGTCGGGGTGATCAGGGTCAGGATCCGGTCCGCCTCACCGTAATCGAAGCGCGACAGGACGATCGCATCGGTCGCATATCGGCGCGGGATCGGCACGATCGGACGGTAGCACCTCTCCTCGCCGGGGGCCGTCAGGAACCTCATGAACACCCGACTCATCCGTCGTCGCGCGGGCTGCGTACCCACGACAGGCGCCGGTGCGGTTGCGTCCCCCGAACCGGCGCCTCTTCGCGCCCGCCCAGCGCGGTTGCCCCGGCAACAGGCTACTTATCACTAGCATGATTGCCCGGACTTCGCTACCATGGCCGCGTGACCACGACCCAGCCCGTGCTCGACGCCGCCGCGATGATCGCCGACACCGAGGAGGAGATTCTCCGGATCGTCGGTGAGCGCGACCCCTCGACCACCGGCGTCTACGACATGGTCCGATACCACCTCGGGCTCGACGGCTCGGGCGCCTCGGCCGGCAAGCGGATGCGTCCCCTCCTCGGGCTCCTCGCCTATGCCTCGATCGCGGGCGACTACCGGCCGGCCCTGCCCGGCGCGGCCGCGGTCGAGCTCGGCCACAACTTCAGCCTCGTCCACGACGACATCGAGGACGGCGATCGCGAGAGGCGGCACCG
>JALYPW010000329.1 GCA_030856145.1 Chloroflexota bacterium
CCCCGTTCCTTGCCCGGGCCGCCAGTTCGCCCAACGTGCCTCGAGCGATCTCCTCGTGGAGCTTCGTCAGCTCGCGCCCGATCGCAGCCGGTCGGTCCGCGCCGCAGGCCGTCGCCAGGTCGCCGAGCGTGGCCGCGACCCGGCCCGGTGCCTCGAACACGATCGTCCCCCGCTCGTCGGCCGCGATCCGGGCGATCCGCTCCTTGCGCTCGCGGCCCGATCGCGGAAGAAATCCCTCGAATGACCAGCGCGGCCCTGCGACCGCGGACCCGGCCACGACCGCCAGCACGGCCGACGCGCCCGGAATCGGAACCACGACACCGCCCTCGGCCGCCCAGGCCGCGACGAGATCCTCTCCGGGATCGCTGACCGCCGGCGTTCCGGCATCGGTCACGAGCGCGAGGTCCTCCCCGCCCCGCAGGTGCTCCAGCAGCTCGGCCAAACGGCCCGGGCTGCTCTGGGCGTGGTAGCTCGTGGTTCGGGTCGCGATCTCGTGGCGGTCGAGCAGGCGCCGCGTGAGCCGGGTGTCCTCGGCGGCGATCAATGGCACGGACGTGAGCGTCTCGAGCGCCCGGAGGGTGATGTCGGACAGGTTCCCGATCGGTGTCGCCACGACGTACAGGCGGCCGCTCACCGCTGCGCGGCGGAGCCGGGTCGGCGGCGCGGGTACAGGTAGTCGACCCCGGCCGTCCGCATCCCGAGCTTGGCGATCGGCGGGACCTGGCGCTTGAACTCCGAGGTCGCGATCAGGCGGTCCACCCGGGCCACCAGCGCCGGATCGAACCCGAGCTCGGTCATCTCGTCGTCGGACCGGCGCTTGTCGACCCGCCAGAAGAGCAGCCGGTCGAGGACGGGATAGCTGAAGTCGGCCTCCGACTCGTCGGTCTGGCCGGGCCACAGGTCGGCCGACGGCGCCTTCCGAATGATCTCGTCCGGGACGCCGATCGCCGCCGCGAGCTGGCGGACCTGGCTCTTGTACAGGTCGCCGATCGGGTTGAAGGCGCAGGCGCTGTCGCCGAACAGGGTCGTGTAGCCGATCAGCGACTCGGTCTTGTTACCGGTTCCCACGACGAGCCCGCCCCAGGTCACCGATCGGTCATAGAGGACGGCCATCCGCTGACGGGCCATGAAGTTGCCGCGCCGAAGCGGCGCCGCATCCGGCTCCGTCGCGAAGAAGCCATCAACCATCGGGCTGATGTCGACGAGCTCGCTCGACGACCCGAGCCGCTCGACCACGACCAGCCCATCGGTCCGTGACGCATCCGACGACGTCCGGTACGGCATCAGGACGCACATCAGCTGGTCGGCCCCGATGGCCTCGGCCACGAGGAACGCGACGAGGGCCGAGTCGATCCCGCCCGACAGGCCGAGGACGGCGCGCTCGAAGCCCGCCTGGCGGAGCTGGCCGCGGATGAACTGGGCGATGACCTGGCGGGCGACGCCGGTGTCGATCGCGAGCTCGTCGGGCAGGTCGTAGAGCGTGGCCCCGTCGGCCCCGACGACGGCGCTCATCCGCCGCCGCCGGGCCGGAATCCGATCGGTTCGCGGACCGCGTCGCCCGGCGCCACGTCGAGGCCAGCCGGGGCGAGGTCGTCGGCGGTCGAGTCGGCGGCCAGGCCTGCCCGCTCGGCCACGATCCGGGTCAACTCCCGGACCTGGAGCTCGGGGCGCTCGTCGCGCAGGAGCGGGAGGGAAAGCCGCTCGCGGCGCAGGTCGGCCAGCGGGACGTCGACCGTGAACAGGCCCTCCTCGAACAAGGGCGCCCCGAACAACGGCCGCCCGCTCGGCGCGATCACCTCCGAGCCGCCCCAGAACGAGATCGACTCGTCGACCCCGACCCGGTTGCAGAAGATGACGATCGAGGTCGTCAACTGGGCGTACGTCCGCATCAACGTCCGCCACGACGACGCCGTCCCGAGGCCAACCTCATTCGTGGCCGCCAGGTCGCGACCGGGCGACGACGAGACGTTGATCAGGATCTGGGCCCCGTCGAGGGCCAGCAGCTGGGGCACGGTCAGGTGCCAGAAGTCCTCGCAGATGGCGATCCCGACGCCGGCCCCCAGGCGAGATGGCGTCGCCCGCAGGAGGTCGCCCGCGGCGAAGAATCGGCGCTCGTCGAACAAGCCATACGTCGGCAGGAAGAGCTTCCGGTGGACGTGCCGGATCCGGCCGTCCTCGAGCAGGGCCGCCGCGATGAACAGGCGGTGGTCGGCCGACTCCTCGACGAATGACACGACGACCGACACGTCCCGCGTCGCGGCCGCGAGACCTGCGAGGCGGGGGTCGTCGAGGCGCATCGCGACCTCGGCGGCGAGATCCTGGAGGAGGTAGCCGGTCAGCCCGAGCTCCGGGAAGACCACGAGGTCGGCGCCACGGCCGCGGGCCTCCTCGATCAGCTCGTGGTGGCGGGCGAGGTTGGCGTCGAGCATGCCGAGCCGCGGTGCGATCTGGGCCAGGGCGACGGTCAGCGTCTGCACGCCGCGAGCATAGCGGCTTGCCCTTCGGGGGCGATCAGGCAATGAACCCGCGGAGGTCGATCCGGCGTACTCCCTTGCAAGCGCCCGATCCTTGGCAACCGCCGTTCAACGCGTGCTAGGCTACCCGGCACCCGCGACCTGCGGCCCTCGGGCCGACCGCGCGCGGAACCGGACGCTTCGACCAGGGATCGCATGCGACGCATCCCGGCCATGGAGCCGTTTGAGGAGGAGTCCTGGAATGACCCGAACCACGAGGTGGTCGCCCCTTGCCCTGATCGGCACGGTCGCGATCATCGCATCCGCGTGCGCGGGGGCGGCCAGCCCGTCACCGAGCTCGCCGGCAGCATCCGCACCGGGCGGAGCGAGCGCCCCGGCCAGTGCGCCGGCCAGCAGCGATCCGTTCGATGCGGTCGTCTATCCCGCCGACGGCGACGCACCGTGCGGCACCGCCCCGTATACCGGCGCGTTCAAGAAGATCTCGGCCCTCGACGCGAAGACCGTCGAGTTTCAGCTCTGCTCGCCGGACGTCGCGTTCCTGTCCAAGGTCGCGTTCAGTGCCTTCGGCATCCAGGACAGCGCCTATCTGGACGCCAACGCGGCCAGCAAGGCCTATCTCGACAAGCCGAACGGCACCGGTCCCTACAAGCTGAAGAGCTGGGAAAAGGGCAGCCGGATGGTCTTCGAGGCCAATGCCGACTACTGGGGTTCAAAGGCCCTGAC
>JALYPW010000333.1 GCA_030856145.1 Chloroflexota bacterium
CGACGAAGGCGCCGACGACGAAGGCGCCGGGGACCGGTCGCCGACGGACGACCGTCGCCATCGCGTCGTCGCCGGCCACCGGGTCGGCCGCGCGTCCCACCGCCAACGCACATCCCGCGAAGCCGACGACCTCGACCCCGCGACGCAAGCGCTCGACCTCCGCGACCGCCGGCTGACCGGCGGCGTTCGTGGCCAGACCACCCGCCGCCGCGATCGATCTCGGCTCAACGTCGGTCCACCTGCTCGTCGCTCGCGCCGCAGCCGGCGAGCTGGTCAGCATCGAGGATGAGTCCGCCTTCCTGGGGCTCGGAGCCGCCGTCGACGGGCCCGGCTCGCTCGGGGTCGAGGGTCGGGCCATCCTCACGACGACCGTGGCCGGTTATGTCGGGCGCGCCCGGGCCCTCGGCGTCGCGACTCCGATCGTCATGGGCACCGAGCCGCTCCGACGCCTGATCGACGCCACCCGGATCGTGGCCGAGGTGTCGGCCGCCTGCGCCACCCCGCTCCACGTGCTCGAGCACGAGGAAGAGGGCCTGCTGACGCTGATCGGGCTGACCGCGGGACGGGCGGTCCGCCACGACCTCGTCGTCGTCGACATCGGCGGGGGCAGCAGCGAGCTCGTGGAGATCGGGCCAAGTCGCCTGGCGAGGGCCGCCGGGGTCGGCGTCGGGGCAGGCCGGCTCACGCGCACGATCGTCGACCACGATCCGCCGACCCAGGCTGAGATGGTCGGCCTCGTCGCGGCCGCCGACGCCGCGTTCGCGTGGGCCCCGAGCCGCCCGCCGGCCGAGGTCGTCGCGGTTGGAGGGACCGCCTCGAACCTCCTGAAGCTCCTGCGCCGAAGCCAGGGACGCGAGGATCTCGACACGATCGACCGGGCGTCGCTCGCGACCGTCCGGGCCGTGGTCGGCCGGAGCCCGGCCGAGCTGCTCGCCGCCCAGTACCTGATGCGCGACGCCCGCATCCGCCTCCTGGCGGCGGGTGCAGCGATCATCGAGGTCGTCATGGACCGGACGGGCGTGGACACGATCCGGGTGGTCGACACCGGGATCCGCGAGGGAGCGATCATCGCCGCCGATCGAGCGGGATCAGGCTGGCGCGAGCGGCTCGAGGAACTGGCCCACGGCTGGCTGACCTGACGGTCGCGGGGCTTCGAGCGGCCGACGAGAGCGTCGGCGGGGTCAGGGCCAAACGACGCGTTACCGGACGGCCGGCGACCCATGCCGTCGCACCGAGCTCGTCAGCCGGGGCGCGACATCCCGAGGGCCGGTCGGCCATCGCCGAGTAGCAGCCACGAGGCACGGGGCGCCCGGTCCGGGGATGGCTGTCCCCGGCCGGTCAGCCGTCGGGTGGCGGCGAACCGCCGGCCACGTCCGTCGGTCAGGGTGAGGCTCGGGCGGCCACCCGGGCGGCGATCGGGCGATTGCGATCCGTTCATGATCCTGAGTGTGGTCGCCGGCTCGCTGCATTCCGATGCCGGGAGAGCCGGCATGCTTCCAGGCGCGTTGCGGCCCTAGAGGCTCGCGAGCGAGCGTCCCAGCCCGCGCCGGAACGCGATCCCCGACACGCCGCGCCATGACCGGCCGACCGTCCGGCGAAGGCGGGCGACCTCCTTCTCGCGGCTCACGAGATAGCGGGCGATTGCGCCGCTCTCGAGATCGCTCAGTGAGCCCGCGTGTTCGACGAGGAAGTCGCGAGCGAGGTGGGCGCACACATCCGCGTCGTTGAGAAGTCCAAGGTGGTCCTGGAGGGCCGTGACCCGGGCGATCAGTCCGTCGACGTCCGGCCCGAGGGCCTCACGGACGAACTCGAGCGAGTAGCGCAGCCACTTGCCGTGGATCCGGAGCTCGTGGAGGGTCTCGACGTCGGCCCAGCGCAGGACCGGCTCGTAGGCCCGGACCTGCTCGTAGGCCGACAGGATCCGGGATGCGGCCGTGTCGCGGACGCGGTGCGGCTCGGTCGGGACGACAGTCCGGGCGCCGAGGCCGTCGTGCCGGACGAACTCCGCGTAGTCGTCCAGCCAGCGCTTGTAGCCGTCGGAATCGAGTTCGCGGACGAGCAGGTTCCGGGCGTCCTCGCGGTGGATCCGCCAGGCGGCGAGGAGCGGCTCCAGGGCGCGCTGCTCACCAACCGCGAGATCCGCCCGGTAGGCGTCGGCGGCCTCGAGCAGGACGTCCAGGTCGCGCACGGCGCCGAGGCGGGCGGCGACCTCGCGGAGTCGGGCTCGGTGGCTCTTCGTCCGGGCCGGCCGGAACGCCTCGCCGAAGACGCGCCAGGCCGCCCGCTGGCGGCGAGTGGCGACCCGCATGCCGTGGAGGTCCTCGACG
>JALYPW010000344.1 GCA_030856145.1 Chloroflexota bacterium
GGCGCAATCACCACGCTGACCTTGCCCTCCGCGTCGGGCGCGTCGCCGAGGGCTTGAACGCTATAGCCCACGAGCCGGGGATGACCGGCAAGGACATCCTTGAGCGCGCCATCGACCGCCCGGAACAGGGCATCGATCGCGCCGTTGCCCTCGGCCGACGCCTGCCACTGGTGGTCGCCGGCCGAGATCACGACAGCGCCCCGGCTATTCGCGTTCGAGCCGGACGTGACCGTCCAACGGGCGAGATGAAGCGTGTCCGCCGGATCGGCGGCGGGACGCGGGGCGGCGCTGCTGTCGGCGGCCATCGGTTACCTCCCGGTCGTCGACGTCGCCGGGCTGGGCGCCGGCGCCGTCGTGAAATGTCGTTCGTCCCGGCGACGGAGCTCGCCGCCGGACTTCCAGATCGCGTATTCGAGCGAATCGGCGAGGGCCTGGGCCGACGCGGCGATGATGTTCGTGTCGCTGCCCATCGTGGACCACTCGAGCGTCCCGTTCGACGAGTCGATGATCACCCTCGTCCGGGCGGCCGTCGCGGAGTCGCCGTCGAGGATCCGGACCTTGTAGTCGTACAGGTGGACCGCGTCGAGCTGGGGGTAGAACGCCCGGAGCGCCTTGCGCAGCGCGGCGTCGAGGGCGTTGACCGGGCCATTGCCGTCGGCCGCGGTGTGGAGCACCTCGCCGTCGACCTGGACCTTGACCGTCGCCTCGGCGAGGAGCTCGCGACCGGACCGCTGCTCGACGAGGCAGGTGTAGTCGAGGACCGTGAACGGGGCGAGGTAATCGGCCTGGTGGCGCCGGATCAGGAGCTCGAAGCTGGCCTCGGCGCCCTCGAACGCGAGGCCCTCCGACTCGAGCTGCTTGATGAGCTCGCTGAGGACCTTCGGGTCGATCACGCCCTCGAGCTGGTGGCCGAGCTGCTCCGCCCGGATCCGGGTGTTCGCCCGCCCGCCGAGCTCCGACACGACCAGCCGACCGGCGTTGCCGACGGCGGTCGGGTCGATGTGCTGGTAGCTCCGCTCGACCTTGGCGACGGCTGCGCCGTGGACGCCGCCCTTGTGGGCGAAGGCCGAGCGGCCGACATACGGCTGCCAGTCGTTCGGGTTCAGGTTCGCGATCTCGGCGACCGACCGGCTGAGCTCGGTCAGGCCGGCCAGCGCGCCACCGCCGGCAGGCACGAGCTCGTGCGAGGTCTTCAGGGCGAGGTTGGCGAGGATCGAGACCATGTTGGCGTTGCCGGCCCGCTCGCCATAGCCGTTGATCGTGGCCTGGACGTGGCGCACCCCGGCCGCGACCGCGGCCATCGAGTTGGCGACCGCGAGCTCGGCATCGTTGTGGGTATGGATCCCCCACTCGACCGCTGCGCCGGCGGCGTCCGCGTCGCCCTCGAGGGCTCCCCGAACGTCCGTCACGATCGCGACGAGCTCGTCGGTCAGCGTGCCGCCGTTCGTGTCGCACAGGACGAGCGTCCGGGCGCCGGCCTGGCGGGCGGCCCGGAGCGTGGCCAGGGCGTACTTACGATCGTCGCGATAGCCGTCGAAGAAGTGCTCGGCGTCGTAGACCAGCTCGCGACCGCGCTCGACGATGAACCGGACCGAGTCCGCCACCATGTCGAGGTTCTCCTGGGGCGTCGCGCCGAGGACCTCGGTGACGTGGAGCAGCCAACTCTTGCCGAAGATCGTGACAACCGGCGTCTCGGCCGCGACGAGCTCGCGCAGGTTCGGGTCGTTGGCCGCGGTGTTGGCGCGGTGGCGCGTGGACCCGAACGCCGCCAACTTCGCGGTCTGCCATGTCATCCCGCGAGCGGCCTTGAAGAACTCGATGTCTTTCGGGTTCGAGCCGGGCCAGCCGCCCTCGATGTAGGGCATCCCGTACTCGTCGAGCATCCGGGCGATCCGGAGCTTGTCGGCCAGGCTGAGGGTGACGTTTTCGCCCTGGGTGCCGTCGCGGAGGGTCGTGTCGTAGAGAGTGACCGGGCGGTCGAGCGGCGCGGTGGTGGTCATCGG
>JALYPW010000108.1 GCA_030856145.1 Chloroflexota bacterium
AGCGGATCTTCTCCGGCTCGGCCGGGATCGACCCATATGCCTCCGCCGTCTCAGACGTCTACCAGGACCTGTTCCGGGAGGGGAGCTTCACCGGCAAGGGGATCTATGACCTGGACGCCTTCAGCGCCGCGATGGCGGACCGGGTACCCGAGAACGCCCTCCTGAGCCACGACCTGTTCGAGGGCGTCTTCGCCCGGGCCGGCCTGGTGACCGATGTCGAGCTCTTCGATGCAGCCCCTTCGAACTACCTCGTCGCGGCGGCCCGCCAGCACCGCTGGGCTCGGGGCGACTGGCAGCTCATGCCCTGGATCCTTGGCCGGGCCCGCGACGCAACGGGCCGGCGGAGCCGGAGCTCCATCCCCGCCATCGCCCGTTGGAAGATGGTCGACAACCTGCGGAGGACGATATCCGTCCCGTTCACGTTGGCCACGCTCGTCGCGGCCTGGACACTCCCTTCGGTCTCGGCCGGTCTGTGGACCGCGGTCGTCCTGATCGCAGTGATCGTTCCCGCGGCGCTGCCCGTCCTGGCGGGACTGCTGCCGCGACGGCAGGGCATCTCCAAGCGCAGCCACCTGCGAGCCGTGGGCGCGGACGTCGCCCTCGCCGCTGCTCACGTAGGCCTCGGCTTCACGTTCCTCGCCCACCAGGCGTGGCTGATGGTCGACGCGATCGTGCGAACCCTGACGCGGCTGTATGCCACCCGGCGGAACCTCCTCGAATGGAGGACCGCCGAGCAGGCCAAGGCCAGCCACGACGTCGAACTCGACCTCGCGGGGTTCTACCGACAGATGGCGGGCGGCGTCGCGATCGCGGCCGCCAGCGCGGTCCTCGTCCTCGCCCTGAAGCCCGGCGCGGCCTGGATCGCCGCGCCGTTCGTCGGCCTGTGGCTGCTCTCGCCCCTCGTCGCTCGATGGGTCAGTCTGCCGCCACCGGAATCGGCCGCAAAGCAGCTGTCGGCCGCCGACGTCCGGGCCCTCCGCTTGACCGCCCGCCGGACCTGGCGGTTCTTCGAGGCCTTCGTCGGTCCGGAGGACCATGGGCTGCCGCCCGACAACTTCCAGGACGACCCCAGGCCGGTCGTAGCGCATCGCACCTCGCCGACGAACATCGGCATGTACCTGCTCGCGACCGTCACGGCTCGCGACTTCGGTTGGATCGGGACGCTCGAGATGGTGGATCGGCTGGAGGCGACGCTGGCGACCATCGGTAGCCTCGAACGCTTCCGCGGACACCTGTACAACTGGTACGACACGCGCGACCTGCACCCACTGGAGCCGGCATATGTCTCCTCGGTCGATAGCGGCAATCTGGCCGGCCACCTGCTAGCCCTGTCCAACGCCTGCCGCCAGATGATCGACCAGCCGCTTCCGGTCGCGGCTGCGCTCGCCGGGATCGATGACGCGATCGCGTTGACCCGGGAGGCCGCCGGCGCGATCGGCGACGACCGGAGAAGCCAGACGCTCACCCGGCGGCACCTCGACGAAGCCCTCGAGCTGCCCGCCGGCGCCATCGTCCCCGCGACGCCCGAGGCCTGGGTGGCCCGCCTCGGCGAGCTGTCCGCGCACGCCCGGACGCTGTCTGACGTAGCCGCGGCCCTCACCTCAGAACGTGGAGATGGTGCGGAGAGCGAACTGGTGACCTGGGCCGAGGCCGCTCGGATGGCGGTGAGCAGCCATGTTCGAGATCTGGCGGTCCTCCAGCCCTCGTCGCAGCTGAACGCCTTCCCGACGGTCGCCGAGCTGTCCGATCCGTCGGTGCGCGAGAGTGGCGACGGATCGCCGGTCGCGGCGGTGCTGGTTCGACGCCTCCAGGCGATCGCCGACCAGGCCCAGCAACTCTTCCGGGAGATGGACTTCAGCTTCCTGTTCGACCCGACCCGCAAGCTCCTTTCGATCGGGTCTCGGGTCCGGGACGGCACGCTGGATCCGAGCTACTACGACCTCCTCGCCTCGGAAGCCCGCCTCGCGAGCTTTGTCGCGATCGCCAAGGGCGATGTCACCCCGGACCACTGGTTCCGGCTGGGCCGCGCTCTGACGCCCGTCGGGCGTGGCTCCGCCCTGATCTCGTGGTCCGGGTCCATGTTCGAGTACCTGATGCCAGCCCTGGTGATGCGTGCTCCAGCGCTCAGCCTGCTCGATCACACGTACCGGCTGGTCGTGGCCCGCCAGATGAGCTACGCCGCCGAGCTCCGGGTGCCGTGGGGCATCTCTGAATCTGGATTCAACGCGCGTGACCTCGAGCATACGTACCAGTACTCGAGCTTCGGCGTGCCCGGCCTCGGCCTGAAGCGGGGCCTGAGCGGGGATGTCGTGGTGGCCCCCTACGCGACCGCCCTCGGAGCGATGATCGAGCCCCAGGCCGCGGTCGGGAACTTCGCCCGGTTGAGCAAGGCCGGAGCCGGCGGGCGGTACGGCTATCGGGAGGCGCTCGATTACACGGCGCGGCGGCTCCCCGAGGGGGCGTCGGTCGCGATCGTGAAGAGCTACATGGCCCATCACCAGGGGATGGTCCTGGTGGCCCTCGGCAATGTCCTCAATGACGGCGCGATGGTGGAGCGCTTCCATGCCGACCCGATCGTCGAGGCGACGGAGTTGCTGCTCCAGGAGCGGATGCCACGCGACGTGCTCGTGGCGCGGCCACGCGCCGAGGAACTGAAGGGTGCCCCCGAAGTG
>JALYPW010000381.1 GCA_030856145.1 Chloroflexota bacterium
GGCCGGCCGGGGCCGATGGGCCGGCCGGGGCCGACGCCGACGAGCGGATCAACCGGCCGGCCGCGGGTCTCGCCGGGTCGTAGACTCCTCGACCGCAGGGCAGCCCGGTCGATCGCGCGGGCCGGCCCGCGTGGAGGGATAGATGAACGATCGATCGCCCGTCGAGCCAGGCATCCGGGCGTGGGCCTGGCGCTGGGGGCCCGACGAGCAGCGCCGACCGGGACTGCCGTGGATCGGCATCTTCCTTGTCGTGTTCGGGTCGCTCCTGCTCGTGGAGCGGGCCCTTCCGGACTACCGCCGCCTGGGCGACGTGGCGGTCCTCGCGGCCGGCGTGGCGTCGCTCGCGGCCTGGCTGATCCGGCGGAACACGATCGCCTTGTACGCCGGGGCGTTCCTGACGGCGCTCGCGGCGCCGGGCACGATCGAGGCGATCGGCGTCCAGCTCGGGCCGGGCTGGGGGATGCTCTGCTTCGGGCTTGCATTCCTGTTCATCGCGGCCGTCCGTGCCTCGCAGGGCGGCGGCGTCGGCTGGCAGGCACTGTACGGCGCGATCCTCGGGGTCATCGCGATCTCGGAGATCCTCCAGCCGGACCTTGCCGGAATCGCGTGGCCGCTGGTCCTGGTCGCGATCGGGATCCTGCTGCTCGTCCGCGGCCGCTCGGGCTGACGAGCGAAACCGAACCTCGATCAGGCCGGCTTCAGGAGCTCGCCAGGCGTCAGTTCGTGGCGGTGAAAGGAGATCGTGGTCCCGGACGCTCCTGGCTCGGCGTCCCGGATGTCCGACCCGATGAGCGTGGCGTAGAGCTCCACGATCGCCGGGTCGAATTGGGTGCCACTGTGCTTCTCGATCTCGGCCCAGGCCTGCTCGAGGGGAATGGCCGTGCGATAGGGTCGGTCCGTCGTCATGGCACTGAGCGCATCAGCGACCGAGACGATCCGGGCCCCGATCGGGATCGCGTCGCCGGCCAGCTTCGCCGGATAGCCGCCGCCGTCATGCCACTCGTGGTGGTGACGGACGATCCGTGCGATCTCGGTCAACGCCTCATGAGTCGACACGATGTCGCCGCCGATATCGGCGTGGCGCTGCATCTCGGCGTACTCCTCGGCGGTGAGCGGCCCGGGCTTGAGGAGGATCCGATCCGCGATCGCGATCTTGCCGACGTCGTGGAGGTAGCCGCCGATCCGGATCGTCGTGCGCTCGAGCTCCGGAAGGTCCATCAGGACCGCGATCCGCTCGCCCATCCAGCCGAGCTGGCGGCAGTGGTCGCCGGTCTCGATGTCGCGTGCCTCGATCGCCGCCGTGAGGGCGAGCGCGACCCCGTCGAGGATCGGGGTCACGTACTGGTACTGAAGCGCCGCTCGGCGGATCCGTGTCCGCTCGAGCGCTGCGCTGATCTCGGCCTGGAACTCGGTCGCGGTGAATGGCTTGAGAAGCATCCCGGATGCACCGTCGCGGAGGGCCCGGATCGCGTTGTCAAGTGAGGCGTTGCCGCTCGCGACGACGACGGGGATCTCCGGATCACGGGTGCGAATCTCGGTCAGGAACGCGTGACCGTCCATGCCCGGCATCCGGATGTCGGTGACGACCAGGTCGAAGCGCTCCGCATCGAAGCGTTCGAGCGCCTCGATGGGCCCGGAGGCCGTCGTCACGTCGCAGCCGAGCTTCTGGAGCAGGCGTGCCATCAGGGTCAACACCGTCGGCTCATCGTCCACGCACAGGACGTGGGCGATCGAGACGCCGACCCGGCCGCGCCGCCTGGCGGAGCGAGTGATCATGAGCCATGGCCCCCCAAGGCTTCGCCGGACACATCGAGTGCATCGTCCGCCGGCAGTCGGATCGTCACCATCGTGCCGCGTCCTGGCTCAGTGTCCAGGGTGATCTTGCCACCAAGACTTCCGATCAGTCCACTACCAATGGACAACCCGCGTCCGCTGGCCTGTGCCGCGACGCTCGTCGTCGGCCAGCCGGTGAAGAACGGCTCGAACGCGCGAAGCGCCGTTGCCTCGTTCATGCCGATCCCGTCGTCGGTCACCGTGATCACGATGTCCGCGACGTCGCGCCGGGATGCCACGCTGACACGGCCGCCAGGCGGCGTGGCCCGGACGGCGTTCGCGAGGATGTGGCCGACCGAGCGCTCGACGGCGTGGCCGTCGAGTGCAACGAGACCGATCGCCTCATACGACTCCTCGATCTCGATCCCATGTGCCGGCGCAACGGTCAGGGTCGCGGCGACGGTCCGCCGGAGCACCTTGGACACGTCGGTCGGTTCGAGGTGTGGCAGGATCGGGCTGGCGTAGTCGCGGAGCGACCTGACGATGTCGCGGGCGCGCAACGCCTCATGCTGGATCTGTTCGACGTCGGGCCGCGAGGGATGATCGGCGGGCAGCTCGGCGAGGACGAGCTCGGCATATCCGAGGACACCGGTGAGCGGATTGTTGACTTCGTGCCCGACGCTGGCCGACAGCGATCCGACTGCATCGGCCCGGGCCGCCTCGATCGATCTGGACTCGTTGCGGGTCCGTTCCTCGAGCTCGCGGCGGAGCTCGTCGACGAGCCGCCGGTTCGTGTGGGTCAGCTCCGTGACGGTTGTCAGCATCGCTGTCCGCTCGCGCACGATCAGGCCCTGACGGACGATCAGGAGAATGGCCCCGCCGAAGCCCAGGGCGCGGATGATCCTGTCGACCGACTCGGGCGCCGGAAGCAGGATCATCACGATGAGCAGGCTGACGATCAGCGGACCGATGATCCGGGTCGCGGACCGGGCGAACGCCAGGTAGCGGACATCGGTCGAGCGTTCGCTCCGCCAGGTCGCCGATCCGAAGGCCCAGAGGAGGGTCCCGCTCGTGAACAGCAGGTTCGACAGCTCGCCGGGATCCGACAGGGTCATCGCGGGACTGATCCAGCCGAGATAGGCGAGGCCCACGAGGGTGATGCCGACCATCAGCGCGAACGCGCCGCGCGCGGCGATCGGGTAGCCGACCGCAAGGAGGGCCACCCCGCCGGCGATGCCGATCCCCAGGAACCCGGTCGGATAGAGGAGGGCGGCGATCCCCGGAGCCGTCGGCAGGTCGAGCGTCGTCGGCCCGAACACGAATACCACGACGGATCCGACCAGGACGAGGCCGAGGGCGCCATCGATGTAGACGCCCGCCTCCTCGGCGGACGAGAGGCGGCCATGGACCGTCCAGATCACGACCCCTGCCGCCGGAACCGCGATGGCGATGACGAGCACGTCGACGATCGAAGGCACGCTGGCTGTACCGGTCAGGGTCATCGCCGCCCATGCGAGGGTCGCAAGCATCCAGAGCCCGAGCGCAATCGCGCCGAAGGTCCGGACGGTTCGGACCCGACCGCTGGTGGTGCGAACGGACCATGCGCTGGCGAGCGCCGCCCCGATCGCCGAGATCGACGAATGAAGGTTGTCCCAGATGGGGCGGTCGCCGGGCGCTGCGAGGATGGCAAGGGCCACGATCGGGAGGCAGAGGAGCGCCGTGACGATCAGGATTCGGACAGCCGGGGACGCGACGAGCGCGGTTGATCTCGTGTCGACCGAGTCGCGGGCACGGACGACCGTTGCGCTGGACATGACGCCACGATAGGCCGCGTTTGATCGCGTGACATCCCTCGATCGACGTATTGCCGCTACGTGGTTCGCCGTCGTGGTACTGCGCCCTCAGCCGCGGATTGCGACCCGCGTGGCGGCGGCGGCGGCCCGGCCGATCGCTTCGGCAACGGCGGCAACGATCTCCTCCAGTTCCGCGTCGGTCACCACGAACGGCGGGCCGAGGAGGATCGTGTCGCCGTCGACTCCGTTGGCGTTGCCGGTCCCCGAGTAGACCAGGACGCCGGCGTCGCGGGCGGCCCGGACGATCGCCTCGGTCAGGCGGGCGGAACGCGGGAACGGCCGCCGGGTGGCGCGATCGGCGACCAGTTCGATCCCGACCAGCAGGCCCCGCCCGCGGATCTCGCCGACGTGCTCGCTCGTCGCGAGGCGATCCGCGAGCAGCGCCATGAGTCGGTCGCCCTTGACCCGGCTGGCCTCGACCAGGTCCTCCTCGTCGAGGATCCGGAGGACCTCGCGGGCGACCGCGGCGCCGGCCGGCGCGTGCGAGTACGTGAAGCCGTGGACGAACCCGCCGTGCCCGATGACCGTGTCGTGGATCGCGCCGGATGCGGCAACGAACCCGAACGGCCAATAGCCCGAGGTCGCGCCCTTGGCGGCCACGACGATGTCGGCGCGGACGCCCCAATGATCGAGTCCGAACCAGCGCCCGGTCCGTCCGAACCCGGTCATCACCTCGTCGGCGATGAGCAGGACCCCGTGACGTCGGCAGACCTCGGCGATCCGTGGCCAGTAGTCGTCGGGCGGCACGACGGCCGCCAGCGTCGCGCCGACGATCGGCTCGGCGACGAACGCGGCGACGGTGCCCGGACCGGCCGCACCGATCGCGTCGTCGAGCTCCGCGACCAGCTCGTCGGCGGACGCCAGGGCGTGGCTGTCCGGGTCCGACCCGCGATACGGGTAGGCGGCGGAGACGTGACCGAATCGACCCAGCCACGGCTCGTACGGCCGCCGAAGCGGGGGTCGGCCGGACAGGTCGAGGGCCGCGATCGTGTTGCCGTGGTAGCTGCCCCACCGGGCGAGGACCATCGAGCGACCGCTCTCGCCGAGGGCGAGGTGGTAGGCGCGGGCCAGCTTGAGAGCCGTCTCGATCGCCTCCGAGCCGCCGCTGACCGGATAGATCGCGGGGTCGTCCACGGGCAGGCGCGGGCCGATCTCGGCCGCATACGCCTCGAGCGGCTCGGTGGTGAACGCCGAGCCGTGGGCGTAGCTGAGGCGGGCCGCCTGCTCGCCGAGGACGCCGGCGATCGACGCCCTGCCGTGCCCGACGTTGACCACGATCGCGCCACCCGCGGCATCGAGGTACGTCCGGCCGGTCGCATCCCGGATCGTGGAGCCGGACGCCTCGACGGCGACCGGCAGGTCCGGATCAAGGGAGCGACGAAAGACGCGGCCGGTCATGTTCGGAGTGTACGGCGAGGGCCGCGAGTGCCGGATCGTGGCCGTCGATGCAGCCACCGGCCGGTCCCTCGGGACGGTGCCGGGCCGCGGCTACGATCGGCTGCTCCCGGTCGCGCTGTGGTGAGGACGGCCCGATCGGCCCGGTCGGATCGGTTCGTCCGGCACCGTCACAGGACGCCAAACCAGGGCGATGATCGGGCCGATGGGTGTCGGACGGGATGCCCGGCACCCATCTCGCCCTTCCCACGACCGGAGCCCGCCCCCGACCGCGACCCGGGTCAGCGTCGCGTCTCGTTCACGCCGCGACGATCGCGTCGCCGTCCGGAGCGGCCAGTGAGTCGTGCGTGGCGGTGGCCGCCGAGTCACCAACGATCGATTCGAGGGCAGTCACAACCTCGAGGGCAAGGTGGTCGCCGGTTTCGGCCCGGATGATCGTGAGGGCGGACTCCGGATCCATGGCCGCGCGGTACGGCCGGTTCGCCGTCAGCGCCTCCCAGACGTCGGCCACCGTCACGATCCGCGCCCCGACCGCCAGGCTGGGTGCCGTCAGGCCGCGGAAGTAGCCCCGGCCGTCCAGCCGCTCGTGGTGGCAGGCTGCGAGTTCGGCGACGGTGGCGAAGGTCGGGATCGGAGCAAGGATCCGGAGGGTGAGCTCCGGGTGGCGCTGGATGACCGCGAACTCCTCCGGTTCGAGCCGTGACGGCTTGTCGAGGATTGCGTTGGGGACGCCGAGCTTGCCGAGATCGTGGAGGAGGCCCGCCCGGCGAACCTCGACGATCTCGGACGGCGCCAGGCCCATCGACACGGCCAGGCGCTCGGCCACGTCGGCGACCAATCGCGAGTGGGCGGCGGTGAACGGGCTCTTCGCGTCCACGACGTCGGCGAACGCTTCGGCGATCCGATCGATCGCAGCGCTGTCTGCGATCTCGACGATGCCATCCGGCTCGAGGTCCATCGTCCGGCCGACGAGATCGGGCGCCGCAAGGTCGTCGAGCAGTCCACGGCTCGTCAGGTCAAGCAGGGTCGCGCTGACGTCCGGGTCGTACCAGCTGCCGCTCCGTCCCGCAATGACCCGGAGCGCCTCCGAGCGGCCACGGGTCGAGAGGAAGACGTCGAGGCCCTGACAGGCGGCGATGATCCGGGCGAGGGGCTCGATGGCGTCGCCGCGCAGGCCCCGTGGCTGGCCTCCGCCGTCCCAATGCTCGTGCACGTCGTGGACCGCCCGGCCGGCGCGATCGCTGAACCCGGCCTTGCGCGCGATCGAGGCACCGCGCTCGCAGCGGATCTGCTCCACGTGCCGCTGCTCCCGTTTGCCGGCCAGCCCGATGCGGATCAAGCGTCGCAGGCGAAGAGGCAGCGGCTCGCTGGCGGGAAGGTTCCGGATCGCGAAGTTGGCCTGGGCGAGGAGCGACCGATCGATCGTGGCCCGACGCCCCTTGAGGACCTGGTCGTCGCCGCCGAAGATCCTCGTCACGGCCGCCGCGTTCGACGAGCAGCCAGCATCCTTCAGGAACGCGGCGTGGAAGAGATCCCGGACATCGACCGCCGCCAGGCCCAGAGAGTCGGCGACCCGGAGGGCGAGGAAGCAGGTCCGCAGCGAGTGGCCGGGCAGCTGCCCTTCGGTCAGGTCGAGCGCCGTCGAGAGTGCGCCGAGGAGATGGCCGGTCGGGATCCCGACCGAGTCGTCGGAGACGCGCACCAGGGACCGCGCCGAGGCTGATCGAACCGGGCTGGCGGTCGTCGTCCCGTCGAGGTAGCGGATGGACATGCGATCGAGGTCGGGCGTCATCGACGGATCGTGGCGTGCGGCGCCCGCCGCAGAGATGGTCCAATGGTCCGCTTGGGTCGGTCCTCTCGTTCGGCCGCCTCTGGACGCTACGTCGTATAGGCCCCGCCCGGGTCGAGCTCCTCGCGGATCAGGCGCAGCTCAGCGGCGGTCGGTGGCAGAGTCGCGAGGACCTCGGGCGCGACCTTCACGTCCCAGCCGATCGTCGCTCGGACCTGCTCGAGCGTGGCGCCCGGGTGGAGCGACGCGAGGCGCATCTCGCCGTTCTCGTCGAATCGGTAGATGCCGAGGTCGGTGACGACGACGCTCGGCCCGCGCCCGAGCCAGCCCTGCTCGCGCCGGATCCGCTCGCTCTGCTCCGCGCCGCCGAGGTTGCCCGGGCTCGTCCGGAAGTCGATCTCTTCGACGAAGCTGCGCGCACTCTGGCGCATGATCACGAACACCTGGCGGGCGTTGATCGCGATCTCGCAGGCCCCGCCGCTGCCCGGCAGGCGCGTCGTCGGGTGCTCGTACTCGCCGATGACGGTCGTGTTGATGTTCCCGAACTTGTCGATCTGGGCCGCGCCCAGGAACCCGACATCGATCAGGCCGCCCTGGAGGTAGAACGCGAAGAGCTCGAACATGCTCGTGGCGGCGGTCGCGCCGGTGACGATCGTGGGGTCGCCGATGCTCAGCGGCAGGCGGGCCGGCCGGGCGCCGAAAACGCCGGCCTCGTAGACGAGCTCGAGATCCGGGGCCACCGTCCGCTGGGCGAGGTTGACCGCGATGTTCGGCAGCCCGACCCCGACGAAGCAGACGCGCTGCCCAGCCAGCTCGCGAGCGGCCGCGACGATCATCATCTCGGACTTGCTGAAGTCGGTCATGCGCGCGCCGCCCGACGTTCGGTGCGCGCAGGGCGCGCGCTGTGACGTCCGGATGCTCCCCCACCGGCCCGAATCGGCTTGTCCGTCGTCATCCCGCGCGCCGGGCGCGCCGATCGACGCTTGGACGCGCCGTCAGGTGTCGTACCGGGCGCGAGGCGCTCAGGTGTCGAGCCGGCGGCGAGGATGCCTTGGCCGCTCAACGGTAATCTCCATAGTCGACGGAGCCCGACGGCGCCGAGCCCGGCTTCAACGACGCGACCCGCTCCTCGCCCAGCTTCGCGACGTAGTCCCCTCGCCCGCTCAGCCCATGGACCCAGTCCCGAAGCCAGGCCTGGGTGGCGTCCTCGTCGCGGGAGATCGGATCCCAGTCGAGATAAAAGCGGTTGTCGCGGTCGTACGCGCCCTGGACATAGGACGG
>JALYPW010000416.1 GCA_030856145.1 Chloroflexota bacterium
GGCTCGGTCATCGGCGGCGAACTCCCGGATCTTGAGCCCGATCTCGCCCGCGTACGCTCGATCGGCGTCCATGACATGGCCGATGACCTTGGACGTGTTCCGGCCACCGCCCCGCGGCCCCTTGCGACCTCCAGGTCCTCGATGCCGGCGGCGAACCGGCGATGCTCCGCCGCAGCAACCTGCGCATAGCGTGGGGCATACAGCGTGAGGCTCTCGAGGGCGAGCGCCTCGGTCTTGCCGGAGCGACTCCAGCCGGGCCAGTCGGCGGCCGACGCGAACGTCGTCTTCGGCGTGTGCTCGATCGTCACGAGATCGGCTCGGTCATGACCTCAGGTTGCCACGCGGAGGCGCCGGGACGTGTCAGGTTCATTGGCGGAAGGCCTCAGGCGGCAGTCGGATCGATCGTCCGGAGCCCCGGGAACCGGCGAAAGTCCCGGTCCGCGGTCGCAAGGACCGCGCCGTGCTCGATCGCGAGGGCAGCGAGGTGGGCGTCCATCATGAGCGGCCCCTTCGCCTGACCGCGATCCACCTGCTCCGTCAGGATCTGCCAGTGGCGCGCGCTCGGCGCGAGCAGCGAGACATTCGGTCGACGCAGCCACTCCTCGACGGTCGAGATCGCCTCGGCGGCCGGGAGCGGCCGGCTGACGATCCGAGGGTCCGTCGCGATCCGGATGAAGGCCATGACCGTCACGAGCCCCAGGCCGACCTGTTCGGGGCTGTCGACGGTCGCCATGAACCACGTGGAGGCGGCCGCATGACGCGGGGACGACGAGTCGTGAGCGTAGAGAAGGACGTTCGCATCAACGATGATCATCGTCGACGCGGCCCATCGAGCCGATCGAGCAGACCCTCGATGTCGTCGAGGTCCATGCCGGGCCGGAGGCCCATCGGGCTCGCGCGCACACGGAACGGCTCGAGCGCGGCCGGCGCCTCGAGGCCGCGGCGCAGGGCGGCATTCACAACCGCGCGATGCGTCTGGCCGGTCCGGCGCGCCTCGCGGGTCAATCGATCGGCCACGTCGTCATCGAGGGTCAAGGTCGTTCGAATGGGCACATCATGAAGCCTAGTAGCGTCGCATCATGATGTCCACTGGTCATCCTCCTCGTCGTCGGGCGCAAGTCCTCCCCACAGCAGGGCTCCACCCTCCAGCACGAAGGGATCGAGGAAAAGGGAATCTTCCGACGAGCGCTCGAGGTCGACCGAGATGGCCGCGGCGATCCGGCCGGGGATCTCGATGGGGAAGCTGACGAGGCAGTCTGTCCGGGCGGCAGCGAGGATCTGGGGATGGTTCCCGAACAGCCGCGTGACCGACGCGTGGTCCAGCAGCAGTGAACTCGCCCAGGCGGGCCGATCCCTGATCACCTTGATCGGCCAGCCGCTCAACACCCCGGACGCGACGACGGTCGGCGGAAGTTTGCCGGCGCGATCGCGAAGGTTGGTCATCGCTTGCGCCATCACCTGAGCGGGTGAGCACTCCCATCGATCGGCGACAGGCTGGTCGACCATCATGAACACGCCGCCGAGATCGATCCCGAACTCGACCGATGGCCCGAGTTCCGAGTCGTGACGGACGATCGGAGCGTCGGGGTCGTCGAAGCCCGGACGGGCGAGGAGCGGCATCAGGCGCGGGGCCGCCCAGTCCCACGGCGCGGGTCGCGGCATGCGCAGGGCGGCGCGTTCGACGGCTCGCTGGCGACGGGCGACGTGAGCGGCCAACTTGACGACTCGGCCGGCCTGACGAATGGGCTGAAGATGGTCCGTGAGCTGCATGTCCGCACCATCGCAGATGGCGCTTATCTGTGGCGTATCGGGCGCAGCACCGGCGATGACCTCAGGCGCCGGCCGGGGTCAGAGCCCTCGCGCCGGCGAGCTCGCGGACGAGCGTTGCCATCGCCGCGACGTCCGACCCGTCGAGTCCCAACGCGTCGACGAGGGCGCTGGCGACGATGACGCCGGCAGCACCGGCCCGGGCGATCGCCCGGACATGGGCGGGCTTGCTCACTCCGAAACCCACACCGACCGGGACGGGCGAGGCGGCGACGACCTCGCGGACCAGCTTCCCGACCGACGATGGGAGGGTCGTCCGCGCCCCAGTCACCCCGACGAGCGAGACGCAATAGAGGAAGCCGCCGCTCCGAGCGGCGACCGCGGCGCGCCGTGCCGGCGAGGTCGTCGGGGCGACCAGGTACACGACGGCGAGGTCGGAGTCGCGGGCGACCGCCTCGAACGGGGCACCCTCGTC
>JALYPW010000423.1 GCA_030856145.1 Chloroflexota bacterium
GGACCTGGTCCTGACAGGTCGGACGATCGGTGCAGCCGACGCGGCCGCGATGGGCCTGGTCAGCCGGGTCGTTCCGGCCGCGGACACGCTCGCTGCGGCCCTCGAGCTCGCCGGGGTCATCGCGAGCAAGCCGCCGGTCGCCGTGCTCGCCGCCAAGGAAGCCGTTCGGCTCGCCGAAGAGCTGCCACTGTCCGCCGGATTGCGCCACGAGCGTCGGGCGTTCTTCGCCCTCTTCGCCAGCGACGACCAGGCAGAAGGAATGTCGGCCTTCGTCGAGAAACGGCGGCCGGAATGGAAGGGACGCTGAACCGATGAACCGCGACGAGTCGGGCGGGAGCGACTTCGGTCGCGACCAGGCCCGCGACCTCGGCGATGAGCCACCCCCGAGCATCCGCGACACGGCGCCGGACATCCTTGCCCCGATCGACGCGTTGTCCCCGGTGTCGGGCCATGTCGTGGGACCGGTCGTGCGGTCGTCGATCGCCGACAGCCCGGAACACGACTGGGACGCAGCGAAGGGCATTCTCGTCCTGCTCCTCCGTCCGACCGGAACCCACGGAATGTTCGTGACCGAGATCGACCCGGCCGCGCTCGCTGCCGACGCGAGCCGCAACCACTCCCAGCCGATCCTCGACGAGGGGCCGTGCGCCCTGAGTGTCGTGTACGCCATGCCCGGCACCGGTTTCGACGTGATCGTCAACCTCGACCATCTCCTCTCGTGGGGCATCGCGGTGGATGCCCTCCAGGAGGCCGCCTTCCGGAACCTTGCGTCGTGGTCGGCGACGGCCGCCTGGACCGATGAAGTGTCAGGCGAGCGGCGCCTGATCTCGTCGGACACGGGCGACGGCTGGGATGCCTCGCGGATCATCCTGCCCGAGGTCCGAGATCGGCTCGTCGCGGAGCTCGGCGGCGCCGGGCGCGTCCTCATCGGATTGCCCGAGCGCCACCTCCTGGTCGCCGGCGCGCTCCGGCCTGGCGACGACGAGTTCGCGGCGCTCTTCGCCGAGTTCGTGATCGAATCGTCGGGCGGGGCGGACGAACCCGTCGATCGCCGGGTGTTCGAGCTCGTCGACGGCCAGCTCGTCGAGTTCCGCGGCGTCACCGCGCCGGCCTGACCGGCTGACCCTGGCTCCGCGAACCGTGCCGGACCTTCGCCTCGAGACCGCCGCCGGCGTCGCCACGCTCACCCTCGACCGACCGGACGCGCTCAACTCGCTGACCGTTGGACTCAAGGAGGAGCTGTTCGGCGCGTTCGCGACGATCCGTGCCGACCCGGCGATCCGGGCCGTCGTCCTGACGGGCGCCGGCCGGGCGTTCTGTGCCGGCCAGGACCTGCGCGAACGCCTGGAGCCGGACGCGGCGCCCCTCGCCGATGAGATCCGGCTCCGCTACAACCCGCTGATCCGGGCCATGCGCGACCTGCCGAAGCCGATCGTGGCCGCGGTCAACGGGATCGCGGCCGGTGCAGGCGCCTCGCTCGCGTTCGCCTGCGACGTCCGGGTCGCGGCCGAGGGAGCCAGCTTCCTGCTCGCGTTCGGGCGGGTGGGCCTCGTGCCCGATTCCGGCGCCACGTGGCTGTTGCCGCGGCTCGTCGGTGGGGCCAAGGCGACCGAGCTGGCCCTGCTCGGCGAGGCCCTGTCGGCGGCCGACGCCGAGCGGTTCGGGCTCGTCGCCCGGGTCGTGCCCGTCGAGCAGGTCGTCGCTGAGGCGCAGTCCATTGCCGGGCGGCTGGCTGCCGGCGCACCGCGCGCCCTGGCCCTCACCAAGGCTGCCGTGGACCGCGCGTGGACCAGCACCTTGGCTGAACAGCTCGAGCTCGAGGCCGAGCTCCAGGGCGAGGCCGGCGCCACCACCGACCATGCCGAAGGGATCGCCGCGTTCCTCGAGAAGCGGCCGCCGCGGTTCACCGGGGAGTAGCGTTCCGGCTCGCCACGCCAGGCGGTGGGTTGGCACGACGCCGCAACGTTCCACGCCGCCCCGCAACCTTCGGTCGTGCGCCGGTTCGGGACACTGAGCTCCCCCCAGTGCTCACGGGATCGGCTCGGTCCCGATTGCGAAGGAGATCCCGATGGCGGATCAGAAGGACTGGAACAAGGACAAGGATCAGTCAGAGAAGGGCCGCGACCGCCAGTCCGGCGGTGGCGGAGGCGCGGGCGATCGGGGCAGCGGTTCCGGCGCCGGCGACCAGTCCGGCTCCGGTGGGTCGGACTACGGTGCCGGGACCGGCAGCAGCTCCGGCATGACCGGCGGCCAGGGCCAGTCGGGTCAGGGTCAGTCCGGCAGCGGAGGCGGCCAGGGCCAGTCGGGTCAGGGTCAGTCCGGGATGACCGGCGGCCAGGGCCAGTCGGGTCAGGGTCAGTCCGGCAGCGGAGGCAACAAGAGCGGCTCCGGCTCTGGCGGCCAAGGCGAGTCCGATATGGACCAAGGCTCAGGCTCAGGCTCCGGCTCGAACCAGGGCACGAACGGCTGATACGAACCCATCAGCGGAAGTCGACGGCCGCGCCCGACAGGGCGTGGCCGTCTCCATTCGTCCAGCGGCGGGCCCGGGGCGCTCTATGTCAGGTGAGGGCGGGGCGCAAGCGGCGCCGGGCCAGCCGAGCGGCCGCCGGCACGAACCGGGTCACCGCCGGGGGCGGTTCGACCACGAGACCCGGTACCTTCACGATCGTCGCCCGGCACCACGCCGAGATCCGTCCCGCACCGAGGTCGCGCACCGGCGTGTAGTCGACGATCGTGGCCCCGTCCGGCGAGCTGAACCGATGGCCCGGTGGGCGAAGAAGACGTCGCCGCGCGAGACGACCTGCAGGGCGGCGGGCGAGACGCGCAACGAGACCCCCCTGACTGAGGGCAGTCTACGCAGGAACTGACGCCGCGGGAAGATCGCCCTGATCCGGGGCGAGCGCCGGCAGCGAAAACCCGAACTCGGAGCCCACATCGTCGTTGAGCCGGGCCCAGACCCGGCCGCTCATCGCGCTGACCAGGATGCGCGTCACGTACAGGCCGATGCCCGATCCGGACTGCTGGCGCGCGGTCCGATCGCCGCGGAAGAAGATGTCGAAGAGGTGCGGTCCGTCATTCGGGTCGAAGCCGGGCCCCTGGTCGAGGATCCGCACGATCAGCGCCTCTCCCTCGAGGCTCATGACGATCCGGACCACGCAGGCCGTCCGGGGCCCGTACTTGGCCGCGTTGCCGACGAGGTTCCGGAGGACCTGTCCGACGAACGTCCGATCGCCGCTCGCGGGAGGCAGGCCGGCCGGGGCGTCGACCTCGAACGAGACATTCGGGTGGCGCGTCCGCTCCGCGGCCACGACCTCGTCGATCACGCGGCTGAGGAGGACGGGCTCCGGATCGACAACGACCGAACCGACCTCCGCCCTGCTCAGGACGAGCAGGTCCTCGATCAGCTCGTTCAGCCGCTGGGCCTCGGCCGTTACGTCGGCGACGAGGTCGAGCGGCGGCGGGCTGCCACGCTCGATCGATCGGCCGAGCACGTGGGCGAGCCCGAAGATCGTCGTGACCGGTGTCCGCAGCTCGTGCGACAGGACGCCGAGGAACGCGTCCCGGGCGGCGACTGCCTCGCGCTCGCGGGTCACGTCGCGGACGAGAGTGACGCGCTGTCCGCCTCCCCCGTCCACCGGCCGCTCGGTGATCCGGACCCAGCGACCGTCACGCTCGACCCGGATCTCGTCGCCGTCGCGTTCGCCGTTGAGTGCCGTCATCAGCTCGGCGCCGGTCGCGGCCGGGCCGCCGAGCAGCCGGGCGAGGCCGTCGTTGGCCGTGATCAGGCGGTCGTCCGGGCCGAACAGCGCGATCCCATCGTCGATGGTGGCAAGGACAGTCGACAGCGTCTCGGCGTGAGTCCGCTCCGCCTGGGCCATGCGCACGAGACGGATCTCGGCGTCGATCCGGTCGTGGATGTCGTGGGCGGACACAAGGAAGCGATGCTGTCCACCAGGGAGATCGACCGACCGGACGATCACCTCGACCGGGATCTCCTCGCCGCTCCTCAACGCGAGCCCGAGAGTGACGGGCCGGATCGGGCCGGTCTCCTCGAGCACCAGGCCCGGGATCAGACTCGTGATCTCCCGTCCGACGAGCGCCAGACCCTCGGACCGGGTCTGGGCAGCCTCATTCGCCTCCTCGATCCGTGCGGACGCGGGCTCCACGATGAACGACGGGTCGGGCATCGCGTCGAGGAATCGGGCGAGCCGGCCCGCTGCCTGGGACGCATCCCGGCGCGATCGGCTGACGGCTCCGATCAGATACGACAGCCACAGGCCGATCGGGATGAACAGGGCCAGGCGCAGGACGGCCGCCGAGTCGAGCAGGGGCAGCGACCAGGTGGGCGTCTGCAGCACGAAGGCGTCGATCATCGCGCTGACCAGGGTCAGGATGTAGCCGGCGCCGGACCCCGCCAGCAGGACCGCGATCGGCAGCAGGACGAAAAACGGCAGGTAGGCGACGTCGACCTCGGTCGAGACGAGGATCACGCTCTTGACGAAGAGACCGACCATGC
>JALYPW010000445.1 GCA_030856145.1 Chloroflexota bacterium
CATCGTTCGTCCTCCGGGTGGTGTAGCAGGGCGTCGAGCTCCGCGCGGACCGACAGGTCACCTCGTCTTAGGCGCTCGACGAGGCCGCGGACCCGTTCGACCAACGACAGCGGGGGGATCGGATCCGGCGCGGCGGTGTCGTGGACCAGTCGGAGCGGCTTCGGCGGCGCAGGGGCCGTCTCGGGCGCTCGTGGGGCCTCCTGCGGCTCGCCGATCTCCGCGCGTGACAGCCAGGTCTCATCGGTCGGCAGCGGGTCGAGCCAAAGGGGCTCGCCCGAGGGTCCGTACCATCGTTCACTCATCGCTGGACCTCCTTCGCTTGATGCCGTGGATCGCCGGCCCGGGGCGACTCGTCGGCTTGGTGGCCCGCCCGACGCGCCACGACCGGAACGGACCGACCTTCGGCACCGGCGGATGTCCGTCGAGGGGAGCGCCGCACTCGCAGCGCTCGACGGGTTCGCTCATGCGCTTACCTCCAGTTCAGCGAGGACCTTCTCCGCCTGGATCAGGAGGTCGGTCGCGGCGTCGTCGAGGTCGAAGCCGGTCGAACGACGAACGGCGAGCCGCGCATCGAACCGGGCTCGGAACTCGGGGCGGAGTGCATCGAACCGGACGAGGAACGCCTCGATGACCTCGACCGGGATGTCCTCGGCCGGCTGCGGCTCGATGGACGCGGGCTCCGGCTCGCGCTCCGGCTCGACCCACGGCGCGGCCTGGGACGCGCGGCGGATGGCGATGGCCGGCTCGGGCGGACGGACGTCCTCGGCGTCGGCCAGCGCGGCGATCTCAGCTCGCCGGTTCAGCTCCGCGCGGATCTCCAAGCCAAGCTCCCGGTTGAGGCAATCCGCGGTCCACTCCCGCTCGGCCTCCGGGACCGCGGCGACGTAGGCGTCGATGCGGAGCTGCCAGGCCGGGATGCGCTCGGCGTCGGGATCCTCGAGTGCGTCCAGCGGGTCGTGGCCGAGCCGCATGTTCCGGTCGGCAATCCCCATGATCGTCGCGGCCTGAACGGGTGACACCTTGCCGCTGGCGAGGAACCGCTCGACCTTGGCCTGGGCGAGATCGAAGGCTCGTTGCCAGGCCGAGGCGGTGCCCTTGAGCTCAGGCACGACGCCCGCCTTCTCTGACCATCCCCTCACCGTCCGGCGATCGATGTTGAGTTGCTGTGCTGCGGCCTCGATACCCATCACGCGGGCCAACGCGACTGCCTCTTGCTTTGCCGCCAGGCTGTAGGCGATACGCATGGCTTTCCGCTCACCCTTCCCGGAGGGCGAGGGCACGCTCGACGAGACGGAGGGCGCGGCCGTCGTCGACCATGCGGGTCGTGCAACGGACGACGATCCAGCCCGCGAGAGCGGCCTCGGCGTACTTGACGCAGTCGAGCTCAAACCCCGGTCCTCGACTGTGCCGGCCGTTGGTCCACGTCCCGCCCTCGACCTCGGCTGCGACCTTGTGAGCGACGAATGCGATATCAAAACGCCATCGCCGAGGCGCAGCGAAGCGATGCTCGAGGACGGGATCGGGAAGGCCGGCAGCTTTGACCTGCCAGGTCAGTGCGGCCTCCCCTGCCGAGGTCATCGGACCACCGCGGGGTATCGCCGGGGGTACAGCCGACGGACGTGATCGTGGAGCCGTGCATGGCTACCAACTGATGGACGGTCAGTTGCACGGCCTTTTGGCGTATCGACGACGGGCGCGGGGCCTCCTAAGCGGGACAGGGGGCAAACGGGGCGGATGGACCAAAAGGTGCAAAAGGTGCAAAAGGTGCTAGGGGGCTGCGCAGTAGCGCGGAACACATCAAAAGGTGCAAAAGGTGCAGGGGTCATGTAAGGATTTCCTGCTTTTCGGTGCGCAGGGCCCCTACACCTTTTGCACCTTTTGCACCTTTTGCTCGGAGGCCCCGAGTCGGCCGGCCGCCCCCGGGTCGGGCCACCTTGGTGACGTCCGCGAGCCCTGCTTCGACCAACACGGCGACGGCGTCGGCCATGTCGGCGCTCGTCCGCAGGCCGAGACTTCGCTTCGCGTCGTCGTACCCCATCGGCCCGTCCTCGAGCATCTGGAGCAGGACATCGGCATGCCGGTTGCCGGTCGAGTCGCCGAGGGCCCAGACCGCGGACCGTCGGGCAAAGTCAGCCAGGGCGATCGCCGCCTCGAGGTGGCCGACGCTGATCGCGGCGGCCCGGTCGGCTGTGGCGTAGAGCAGGGCCAGCCTCGCCACCTGGGCCTCGTGTCGTCCGGTGACGGCTCCGGCCAGCCCGAGCCGCGGCGTCACGGCCAGCTCGGCGTAGAAGGCTTCCCAGCGATCCCGGGCGTGGCCGTCGAAGGCCAGCTCGCGCCCCGCACGGGCCTCGACGATCGCCCGGTGGAGGGCCTCGACGTACGGCCCGACCAACGCGTCGGGCGACTCGGGGAACGGGATCAACTGCTGTCGCCGGACGGCGAGGAACAGGATCCGGTTGGCGAAGCCGTTGGCGGCGTCGACGCCGGTCAGCTTGGCCCGGAGCTCGGTCGGCGTGACATGGCCGAGGAGGCTGACGTGGTGGCTGCTGACGAGCGACTCGTCGCGCGACCGGGCGTGGCCGAGGGGGACGCCGTCCCAGGCGTTGCGGAGGACCGCCGACAGGGTCGAGCCCTCGCGGTTCATGATCGTCAGCAGCCGCCCGAACTCCGGCTCGACGAGGAAGACGCGCTCCTCGGGTTCCGCCCGACCGAGGTGGCCGGTGATCGCCTCGCCGGACGCGACTCCGACGAGCCAGAGGCCGTCGAGCTCGGGGTAAGCCAGCCGGAAGACGCTCCGGCCGACGTCGAGGGCGGTGCCCTTCCGGCCGCCGAAGCCGGTCGCCCCGACGAGGAGGATCGACGTGTTCAGGCGTTGGAGCGAGCCCTGGTAGAGCGACCGACCGCTGCCGCAGGCAGCGCCGAACATCGAGACCAGCGTGCCGAGGACGCCGACCGGGTCGGCCTCGGTGCATGGCGCGACGGCGTTGGTGATGTCGCCGAGGATCCCGACGAAGGCGGCCGGCTCCGGCGGGGCCGGCCAGCCTCGAGCCTCCGGGACCTCGACCGCATCGTCGCGGCGGACCCGGGGCGGCTCCTCGGGCGTGTCCCATTTGGCCGCCTCGGCCGCCAGCGTGGCCAGGTCGTTGTCCGTCCACGGCCGAGCCGGGTCGAGGGCCACGATCGAGCCCTCGTCGCGGGCCGCCGTGAGCATCGCCCGGTAGGCCGACGCCGGGACCGCGACGGCGTAGGCGACCTTGCCGAGCCAGGCCAGGATCTCCGCCCGCGTGCCCATCGTCTCCGGTTCGCCAGCCTCGCGCGGCTTGGCGTCGTAGAGCCACGCCGGAGCCTCGGCCCACGTCGCGACGGGGTTGTCGATGAGGGTCCGCGGCTCCCAGGCGACGATCCAGCCCTTGCCGGCCACCCGGGTGTCGATCGCAGGCCGGACGTTGGTGGCCTGCCGGACGGGGCGGCCGTCCGTCCGGTAGAGCAACTGCCAGCCCGAGCGCCCCGTCTCCTGCATGGCGGTCGCCGGCAGGGTCAGGCCGTGGGCCGGGTCGTACTCGGGCTTGTAGGTGTCGAGGTCGACGACGACGGTCCGGTCCGGCAGGGCGACACCCGGCACGGCATCGGGCCAGCGCCGCCACCAGGTGCCGAGCGCGGTAGGGTCCGTGGACGCGTCGAGGTGGCCGTGCGCCAGGTACGGCGTCTTGCTCCCGCCGGGACCGAGGCGGACGGGGTGAACGGCGAAGCCGGCCGCCGCGAGGGCGAGAGCATCGGCGCGATGGTCGGCCATGCCGTTGGTGAGCAGCACCTCGGCAACGGGGCCCAGGTGGTCGGCCGCCGCCGAGGTGCCGCGCTCCACTAGAC
>JALYPW010000447.1 GCA_030856145.1 Chloroflexota bacterium
AATCGATCCCGAGCGCGAGAGCACCGCCGTACGTGGCCGCCCCGAAGGACCCCGGACCGGTGGTACGCTGCCCGCGCCATGAGCACCCAACCTGGCCGGCGTCCGATCGACGCCTGGCTCGCCACCATCTCGAACCAGACCGGCTGAGCCGCCCCTTTCACGACCAGCGTCAGTGGAAGGGGCGGGATCGGACGCGTGTCGCCAGTCGCAGCCGTGATCGCTGCGCGTCGCGCGCCGTCTCGCCGAATCATGGAAAGCGAGATCGTCACCATGCCGATGCCGCATCGGACGTTTGCCCAAGTCGCCAAGCGCAGACTGATCGGGACCGAGGGGCGCGAGCGGATCCGGGTCGTCCAGGCCCTCCTCGCGGAGCTGCCCGACTACCGGAACGGCCCCTATGCCGACCTTCGCAAGTCCCTTCTCGCCGAGATCGACGACACCCGCGTCCGGTCGAACGCCGTGCACCGCGACTCGATCGCCGTCCGGCGCGAAGGCGCCGCCCAGATCGCCCTGGTCGGACCGCCGAACGTCGGCAAGTCGTCGCTCCTCCAGGCCCTGTCGGAGATCCAGATCAAGACCGGCGACTACGCCTTCACCACCCTGCGCCCGATCCCGGCCCTGACCCGAATCGGCGGCATCCTCGTCCAGCTGGTCGAGATTCCGGGCCTGATCGAAGGTGCGGCCGAGGACCGCGGCGGCGGACGTGCCCTGCTCGGCGTCCTCCGCTCCGCCGACGGGATCGTCTACTGCAGCCGGGTCGATGGCGATCCCGACGACGTCGTGGTCGTTCGGGCGGAGGTGGCCGCGGCCGGAATCGAGAAACCGTCGCTCCTGGCGGCGACCCGGGCAGACGAGGCAGCCCCCGGCGCGATCGATCGCCTCCGCGCAGCCGCACCGGACCTCGAGGTCGTGCCCGTGTCGATCCTCGACGAGGCGTCGCTCGACGCGATCCGCGACGCGATCTGGAGGCTGACCGGGCTCATCCGGATCCGCCTCCGGACGAACGGCGTCACCGAGGACGAGCCGATCCCCCTCGAGCCGGGTTCGAGCGTTGCCGACGTCGCCGACTGGGTCCACCATGACCTCGCCGCCGCGTTCAGCGGAGCCAGGGTCTGGGGGCCGTCCGCCCGATTCGACGGACAGCGGGTGGGCCGCGAGCACATCGTCGCCGACGGGGATGCCGTCGAGATCCTGCGCTGAGCGGGGTCCCATCCGGCTACCCTTCGCCGAGGAGGCGAGCGATGCGGCGGACGATCGGGATCGGCGTGATCGGCATGGGCTGGATGGGCGACGCCCACAGCCGGTCGTACAAGCTCGTCGGCGACCGGTTCCGCGATCGTGGCGTGGACGCCCGCCTGGTGGCCTGTGCCGACGTCGATCCGGGCCGGGCCGAGGCCGCCCGCGACCGGTTCGGGTACGAACGAGCGACGACGGATTGGCGCGACGTCGTCACCGATCCGGCGATCGAGGCGGTCAGCATCACGGCGCCCAATGCCGCCCACCTCGAGGTCATCGCCGCAGCGCTGGCCGCAGGCAAGCACATCCTGTGCGAGAAGCCGGTCGGGCGGACGCCCGAGGAGACGCTCGAGGCCGCTGCGCTCGGCCGGTCGTCCGGGCTCATCACGTTCGTCGGCTACAACTATCGCTGGGCGCCGGTCGTCCAGCGGGCCCGTGATCTCATTGCGGCCGGCGCGATCGGCGAGCTGACCCACTATCGAGGCCGCTTCCTGAACGGCTACGCGAAGGATCCGAACGGCGTCCTGTCGTGGCGATTCAGCGCGGAGCAGGGTCATGGCACGCTGTCCGATCTGCTCTCGCACGCGATCGACATGGCCCACCTGATCGCGGGACCGATCGCCGACGTCGTCGGCAATCGCCGGACCTTCATCGCCTCGCGACCCCTCCCCCGCCCCGGCGGCACCCACTACGACACGGCGTCGCCTGACGATCCGCGCGGCGACGTGACGAACGAGGACTACGTCGGGGCGCTCGTCCGGTTCCGCGGCGGCGCTCAGGGGACCCTCGAGGCCTGCCGCGTCATCACGGGCTCGCAGTGCGATCTCGCCTTCGAGGTCCA
>JALYPW010000116.1 GCA_030856145.1 Chloroflexota bacterium
GGATTGCCCGGGAGGCCTGCGTCGGCCATGACTGGTGGCCCGTCGGCTGCCCCGACCGCCTCGCTCGGACCGGGCGCCTCGCCGGGGTCCGGTCCGTCCGCGGCACCCAGCGCGGCCGAGCGCAGCCTGGCCGTCCTCGGCGTTCGTCTCCACGCCGAGCTGGATCGGGTCCGGGCGAAGCTCGCCATCCCGGGCGTGTCGGTCACGATCCTGTTCCCCGACGGATCGACGTGGTCGGGCGCCAGCGGCCTCGCCGATGTCGCGACGAAGACGCCGGTCGGGGCGACGACGGCGTTCGCCTTCGCGAGCATCAGCAAGACGTTCACATCTGCCCTGATCCTCCAGCTCGCGGGGGAGGGCCGCCTGCGCCTGGCCGACTCTGCCGCCGGCCTCCTGCCGCCGCTCCGCTTCGCGGTCGATAAGCGGATCACGGTCGCAATGCTCCTCGATCACACGAGCGGCCTCGCTGACTACTTCCTGAACCCGAAGATCGATCGTCCCCTTCAATCGCGCCCATCCGCGACGTGGACGCCCGACCTGGCCCTCGGCTACGTCGGCAAGCGACTGGCGCCGCCCGGCAAGGCGTACCACTACTCGAACACGAATTACCTCCTGCTCGGCCTGATCGCCGAGCGGCTGACCGGCGAGCAGCTCGGAGCATCGATCCGAACACGCCTGCTGGAGCCGAGCGGGCTGAGCGCGACCTGGGACCAGGTCGACGAGACCGCCGTGGCGCCGCTCGCCCACGGCTATCGCTTGCCCGGGACGAAGCTGACCGCGAAGCCGATCGACCTCGCCGATGACAGCGGGATCGCCCCGTTCCGGTCGGTCGTGACCGCGGCCGGTGGGGCCGGGGCGATGGCCGGCACGAGCGACGACCTCGCCCGCTGGGCCCGAGCGCTCTACGGCGGGCGGGTGCTTGGACCGGTCGGCACGGCCCTGCTCCTGAGCGGCTTCAGCCGGACGACGAGCTACCTCCCGGGCGCGGCCTACGGCTACGGTGTCCAGGCAATCTCGATCGACGGCCATCCGAGCCTTGGCCACAGCGGCCGGCTCCTGGGCTTCCGGGGCGCGGTCCGCCACTTCGCGATCGACGGGCTCACGATCGCCGTGCTGACCAACCAGAGCCGGGCCGATCCGGGCGAGATCGTCCGGGCCCTGCTCTCGACCGCGCTGCCGAGTTCGCCTGCCTGCCGCATGTGCGCGCTCCCCGAGTGAAAGCGGTGCGGCCCGTGACGAACGGACCGCCCCCGACGGTACGGACGGGGGATGCGGACGGGTCGCCGCCGGCGCAGACTCGCGGCCTGCCGGAGGGACCGAGCATGCCGATCCGGGTCGAGGTCTACGGAACGACGGGCGTCGCCATCGGGGTCGTCGCCCGGGCCGGGCGCCTGCGCGACGTGCTCGAGAGCGGTGCCGACCTCGTCGTGGAGCGGGCCGCGTGGCATTCCCTCGATGGCTCGGCGCCGCGACTCCAGGGCGAACTGACCATTGCCCCCGACGACATCCTCGTCGCGGTCGCAGACGACGGCGATTCTGTCCCGGTTCACGCCCAGTGGCACGACATCGTGGTCGACGTCGGTCCGTATCGGGTCGCCGGCCAGATGGCGACGATGCCCGGCTTCGATCCCGGTCGCGCCCTCGCCCGTCCGACCGGCGAGTTCGTCGTGCTCAAGGACGTCCGGATCGTCCTCACCGGCGATCCGGACGGCGGCGCCGTCGCCCAGGCCGCCGCCCTCGTGAATCGCTACGTGGTCGATCGGGTGGAGGCCGACATGATGCTCGGGTTCTTCTTTCCCGGCGCGACGATGGTCCTGACCGCCGGCCACGAACGGGTCTCCGCCGGAGCAGCGCCTCCGTCAGCGCCAGTCCCGGCCACGGCCCCGGCCCTCGACCCGGCCGCGAGCCCCCTCGCCTAGGAGCGGCCCGCGCCGGCCCGGCTGTACTGGACCGGCTTGCGGTGCGGATGGTGACTCGGACGGGCGCCGCCGCGACCGCCGCCGCCGCGACTGCTGCCGCTGCCCGACTCCGGACCTCGGAGCGGACGCGGCTCGATGTTCCGATCCGGGACGAAGCCCTCTTCAACCGTCCACGGGATCGCCCGCCGGAGGAGCCGCTGCACGCCGCGAAGCAGGTCCGCTTCGTCGATGCAGACCAGGCTGATCGCCTCGCCCGTGGCACCGGCCCGACCCGTCCGCCCGATCCGGTGGACGTAGTCCTGGGGGTTCCACGGCAGCTCGAAGTTCACGACGTGGGGCAGGTCCTCGATGTCGAGGCCGCGGGCCGCGACGTCGGTCGCGACGAGAACCCGGATCTCGCCGTTCTTGAACTCCTCGAGGGCCCGGGTCCGCTCGGGCTGGGAGCGGTCGCTGTGGATCGCAACCGCGTTCAGGCCCTGGCGGTCGAGCCAGGTGGCGAGCCGGGTCGCTCCGATCTTCGTCCGGGTGAAGACGAGGAGCTGGCGCAGATCGTCCTTCCGGATCAGGTGGGCCAGCAGGGCCTCCTTCCGGTCGCGATCGACCGGATAGACGATCTGCTTGATCGCGTCGACCGTGGCGTTGCGCGGCGCGACCTCGACCTCGTCGGGATTGTTGAGGATCGTTCGCGACAGGCGCCGGATCTCGTCGGAGAACGTGGCCGAGAACATCAGGTTCTGGCGCTTGGCCGGGAGGAGGGCGGTGATCCGCTGGATGTCCGGCAGGAATCCCATGTCGAGCATCCGGTCGGCTTCGTCGAGGACGAGGATCTCGACCTGGCCGAGGTTCGCGACCTTCTGGCCGACGAGGTCGAGCAGCCGACCGGGCGTCGCGACGAGGATCTCGATCCCGCCCCGGAGGACCTTGATCTGGGGGTCCATCGGCATCCCGCCGTAGACCACGGTCGAGCGCAAGGGGACGGTCCTGCCGTAGGTCCGGACGCTCTCGTCGACCTGGACCGCGAGTTCGCGGGTGGGGACGAGGATCAGGGCCCGGACCGGGTGGCGGGCCGGCGAGAACGAGGTGTTGGCGTGCTGCCGAAGGCGATCCAGAATCGGCAGGGTGAACGCTGCGGTCTTGCCCGTGCCGGTCTGGGCGGCGGCGAGGACATCCTTGCCCGCGAGGACGAGGGGAATCGCCTTTTCCTGGACCGGCGTCGGCTCGGTGTAGCCCTCCTCGGCGACGGTCTTGAGAAGATCGGCCGACAGGCCGAGGGTATCGAAGGTCATCTGGCTCCTGGCGCGCCGCATCGCGCGGGTCAGCGCGTGTGCGGGGCTATAGCTGGCGTCTCCTGCTCGCCGCCCTTGACGCCGTCCAAACGACGCGGTGCGAGCCCGGATCCGCCCGAGCATAGCCGATGGCCGCTCCGATGGCATTGACACGGGAGCATCGGACTCGCTGAACCGACCGGGCGCCCTGACCGAGTGGGCACCGACGCACCGTTCGTGCACGAGCCCCGGTTCCATCGGCTGGTCAGGCCATGGTGCATCTGGGGGAGGCGGACCGCGATCAGGACTGCCATACTTCTGCAAGGCCCCCAGGCCAGTCCAAGCCCCGACAGACAGGCTGAAAACAGAAGACCGCCGCCCCCACGGCAGGACCCTGTCGTCATCGGCCGTCGTTCGCATCGCCACTGATCCGGACCTCGACCACGCCTCCGGTCGGACCTCACCCCGATCGCCCCCATCCCGCGTCTGCGCGTTCGCACGCATTCGCGCCCGACCCTGCCCAGGGCGACACCACCCACCGTCACCGCGCCCCATGCACGGTGTTCCGGCGGAGAGGAGGCAAGAGCGTTGCCCGTGTCCACAGAAGGCGTCCAGAGGACGTCGCGCCGTCAATCCTTCCGATCGCTGCGTCTCGTCGCGATCGCCGTTCTCGCCTCGGTCATGGCCGTCGGCGGGCTCGCCACCCAACCGCAGGTCGCCGCCGCCGCCGGCAAGAAGGTCGTCATCGTCGTCGGCCCGGTCGGCTCGAGCACCGCCAACTACATCTACAACGCCAAGCTGCTGGCCGCCCAGGCCCGCTCCTACGGCGCGACCGTGTACCAGATCTACACGCCGAACGCGACGTGGGCGAAGGTGAAACAGGTCGCCCAGGGCGCCAACCTCTTCATCTACCTCGGTCACGGCAATGGCTATCCGAGTCCCTATGGCGCGTTCAACAAGTACAGCAAGGACGGCCTGGGGCTGAACACGGTCGCCGGCAGCTCGCGCCACACCTACTACGGCGAGTACTACGTGGATCGCTACCTGAACCTCGCCCCGAACGCGGTCGTGATCCTGAACCGGTTGTGCTACGCCTCGGGCAACTCCGAGTGGGGCGCGGCCAACCCGACGAAGGCCACCGCGATCAAGCGCGTCGATAACTACGCGGCGGGCTTCCTGCGGACGGGCGCCCGGGCCGTCTTCGCCCAGGGCATCAGCAGCGCCTCGTACATCGTCTATAGCCTGTTCAAGACGAGCCGGACGATGAAGCAGATCTTCTGGTCCGATCCCACGCGGAGCGGCGCCTACGACTTCGGCTTCTCGTCGGTCCGCAACCCGGGCAAGACCGCGATCATGGATCCCACGTCGCCCGGTCGCTATTACCGTTCGGTGGTCGGCGATCTGGGGATGACGGCCGCCACCTGGCGCGCCGCCGGGGGCTGACCCTCCGTTCCCGACCGCGCCCGGCACTGACCGGGCTCACGCGCAACGCTTCGGACGCGTCCGCTTCGGCGGGCGCGTTCGGCTGTCCGGCGTGGATCACCGGGCAGGCGTGCGGAGGCCCCGATCGACTCCAAAGC
>JALYPW010000483.1 GCA_030856145.1 Chloroflexota bacterium
CGCGATCCACGGCCGCGGGAGCACCACGTTTCGCCGCTCGAGCCGGCTGAGCACCTCGGCAGCGCGCACGGTCGCATTCGCCGCCCCGGTCGCCACGAGCGCCTCGATGTGGTCGGGCTCGGTCCGGTGACGGAGCGGCTCGCGGATGCCGAGGGTGTCGACGAGTGTGTGCATCCGATCGAAGGCCTCGGCCGCCGCCGCGGCGCTCCCGGCCGCCAGCCGCGCCGTGCCGAGCACATCGAGATACATCGCCTCCAGCTCGGGATCGTCGTCACGGCATGCTGCTGCCCCGGCCTCGGCCGCCGCGATCGCCTGCTCCAACCGGCCGAGCTGGGCGTCGACGAGGGCGCGGATGCGGTGCGACGGGTTCGGCGTGAGCTGGCCCATCTGCTCAGCGGCCTCGATGCTCCGGGTGGCAGCCTCGTCCGCCCCGGCCCAGCGGCCCGCATACAGCTCGAGCTCCGCGAGGTGCGCATACAGATCCGCGTCGGACGACTCGTCGCCGGAATCGCGCGCCCACTGGAGGTGGCGTTCGAGCCGGGCCCGGGCGAGGTCGTAGCGATCGGTGTATTTCCACCAGAGGGCCGGGATCGTGCTCGCCTCCCACGTCGGAATGGCCGGCTCGATCGCGATGGCCGCGTCGAATGCCGCGCGATCCGGCGGCGACCCGGCCTGAACGTCGGCGAAGAAGAGCCCGAACGTCGCGAAGGCGAGCCCGGACGGATTGACCGCCGGATCGATGAGGGCCACGGCTTCGCGGCCGTGGGCTCGGCTGGTGTCGGCGTCGTCGCTGAACAGCGCCAGGCGGCTGTGGATCCGGCCGCGGAGGGTCGGGTCGTCCGCGGCGTCCGGCAGGGCCAGCTCGAGGGCCGCGACCGCCTTCGACCGATCGAGATACGACTGGACGGTCCCCAGGAGCATCAGCGCCTCCGCGCGCCGCGGGCCCGGCGCCATCCACGCCCGCGCTGCCTCGAGGACGGCACCCGAGCCGGCAAGGTCGCCTGCCTCCAGCCTGGCTTCTGCCTCCAGGACGGCGCGGCGGGCCCGAGCGTCGAGGTCCGCGACGGGGGTGAGGGCCCGCGCCCGGGCGAGGAGGTCGGCGCCGAGATCGGGCGCGCCACCGTGGTACGTCTGGGAGCCTGCCGTCTCGAGCTGGTCGGCCAGGTCGGCGTCCTGGTCCGTCGCCGCGAGGGCGAGGTGGTGGGCACGCTCCTCGGCGCCCTCGACGACAGCACCCAGCCGGCGGTGGACGGCGCGCAGGGTGGCGGCCGAGGCCCCGGCCTGGACCACGGACGCGAACAGCGGGTGGCTGAAGCGGACTCGGCCGTCATCGATGGCGACGATGCCGGCGGTCTCGGCCTCCGCGAGTGCTTCCTGGACCGCCGCGGCGTCGGCGTCGTCATCGGCCCGCGTCACGAGCGCTGTCGTCGGGTGCGAGAGCGCGGCGGCGAGAAGGAGCACTGCCCGGGTTCGGGGCGCGAGGCGGGCGAGCCGGGCACCGAGCAGGTCGCGCAGCCGCTCGGGAACGGGCAGGTCCTGCCCCGGCGGCGGCTCGTCGGCGCCGGTCTCGATGAGGGCCCGCGCGATCTCGATCGCCGTCATGGGGTTGCCTCCGCTCGCGCGTTCGATTCGGGCGACGACGGGCCGCGAAAAACGGTGGCCGGTTCGGATCGTGAGGAGGTGATGAAGCGCACCGAAGCTGATCGGGCCGAGACGGATGCGGTCCGCGCTGGCCGCGAGGATCTCCGCCGTCTCCTCGAAGAACGGCGCCTCCTCGCCGCTGCGCCGCGTGAGCAGGATGCCGACGCGGGTATCGCCGAGGCGGCGCAGGGCGAACGCGAGGGCTCGGGCCGACGGCGGGTCGAGCCACTGGCTGTCGTCGATCGCGAGCAGGATCGGCCGATCGTCGGCGCGCCGCCGGAGGACCGCGGTGAGGGCGACGCCGAGCGCACCCTGGTCGACCGCCTCGCCTGCAGTCTGGCGCAGGAGGGCAGCACCGAGCGCGCTCCGCTGCGGCGGCGGCAGCCGATCGAGGTCCTCATCCGGCAGCCCACCGATCAGGTCACGCAACGCGACGAACGAGAGAGCCTGCTCGACGGCCGCCGGGGCGCAGCTGAGGACATCCATCGCTCGCGTGCGGGCCGCGCCGACCGCGGCCCGCCAGAGGATCGACTTGCCGACGCCGGCCTCGCCTTCGAGGAGGAGGGCGACCGCTCCGCTGCTATCGGTCGCGCTCGCCGCCTCGAGAAAGGATTCCACCGCCTGGAGCTCCAATGCCCGGCCCACGATGTCGGGTGCGGACGGCTCGGTCGGGCCGGGGACGGGCATGGGCCAACGGTAGCGCGCCGCGGGAGAGGGGATGAGTGATGCGACGGGCGCGATGTAGGGAATCGCCCGACGTTCTCTGGGGTGCCCGGCCGCGACGATGTCGTCATGTTGAACCTTCGATCGCTCGCCCTTGGCGCCGTAACCATCGTGCTCGTCGCCGCGTGCGGCGGGACCGCCCCCACCCAGAGCCCCGCGGGCTCGCCAACAGCCGCGACATCGTCGTCGGCCGCCACCCCGTCGTCGGCCGTGCCGCCCTCGTCGGCCATCGCC
>JALYPW010000125.1 GCA_030856145.1 Chloroflexota bacterium
AACCGGAGGAGACGGGAACGCGGCTCGGCGATCACGTGGCCGCGGCGGACGACGATCGGCATGGCCGGAGCGTCGGGCCGCCGGATCAACGGCCGATCATCGCCGAGTCAACACTCAGGTGCGAAGAACCTCGGCCGGGCGGCGGAACACGTAGCCCACGCCCCGGACCGTGTGGATGAACTGGGGCGCCGCCGCGTCCTCCTCGAGAGTCGAGCGCAGCCAGTGGACGTGGACGTCGACCGTCCGCGTCTCACCCGCGTAGTCGTAGCCCCAGACGTGCTCGAGCAGCTGATCGCGGGTGAACGCCTGACCCGGATGGCGGAGCAGGAATGCGAGGAGCTCGAACGCCTTGGGCTTGATCGCGAGCGGTTCGCCGTCGCGCAGGAGCCTGTGACCGGCGAGATCCACCTGGACCCGGCCGAGGTCGACGATCGACGGCAGGCCGGCTTCCGGCGCCGCGATCTGCTCCGACCGCCGGAACAGGGCCCGGATCCGGGCCGACAGCTCGCGCAGGCTGAACGGCTTCGTCACGTAGTCGTCGGCGCCGAGCTCCAGCCCGACGACCTTGTCGAGCTCGCTGTCCTTCGCGGTCAGCATCACGATCGGCACGCCCGACTCGGCCCGGATGATCCGGCAGACCTCGATTCCGGACAGCTCGGGCAGCATCAGGTCGAGGAGGATGAGGTCCGGCTGGTCGGCCCGGAAGCGGGTCAGGGCGGCCCGGCCGTCGGCGGCCGAGACGACCCGGAAGCCCTCGACCTCGAGGGCGTCGACGAGGGTCTCGCGGAGGGTCTGGTCGTCTTCGACGACGAGGATCGTGCGGGCCATCGAGCCGAATCCTCCGACGGCGTTGTTAACGAACGATTGCGCTCGCCAGGGCGGTCGCGGCCGCGTCGAGGCGGGCGAGGGTTCGGTCGCGGCCGAGGGCGACGAGCGTGTCGAACAGGGGCGGGGTCGCGGTCCGGCCGGTCGTCGCGACGCGGATCGCCATGAACAGGTCGCCGGCCTTCCAGCCGCGGGCCTCGACGAGCTCACGCAGGGGCGGTTCGAGCTCGTCGGCTTCCCAGGTCACCGCGTCGTGCGCCGCCAGGATGCCGCGCGCGGCGACCAATGCCTCGTGGGTCGTCGCGGCGTCCCAGCGCTTGGGTACGACGAGCGCGGGATCGAGCCCGAGGTCGTCGATCCACAGGAAGCCGACGAGATCGACCACGGCAGCCAGCGTCGGCAGGCGCTCCTGGACGACCGGCAGGAGGGCACGGACCTCCTCGTCGGCTGGCAGGCGGCTGATCCGGCCGTCGTCGAGCGCCGCCTGGAGGTACGGTCGCAGCCGGTCGATCAGGTCGTCGCCGTCGAGCTTCCGGATCCACTGGCCGTTGAGCCATTCGAGCCGACCGGTATCGAACTTGGCGCCGCCCTTCTGGACCTTGTCGATGTCGAACTTCGCGACGATCTCGTCGAGCGCCAGAACGTCCTCCTCGGTGCCCGGGCTCCAGCCGAGGTAGGCGAGGTAGTTCAACAGGCCTTCGCGGATAAAGCCCTGCGAGCGGTAGTCGTCGACCGCGGTCTGGCTCTTGCGCTTGCTCATCTTCGTCCCGTCCGAGTTGAGGATGAGCGGCAGGTGGCCGAATACCGGGACCGGATGGCCGAGCGCCTCGGACAGGAGGATGTGCTTGGGCGTGTTGCCGACGTGGTCCTCGCCCCGGATCACGTGGCTGATCGCCATCGCCGCGTCGTCGACGACGACCGTGAAGTGGTAGAGCGGCGTCCCCTCGCCCCGGACGATCACGAAGTCGCCGCCGAGATTCGTGGTATCGATCTCGATCCGGTCGCGGATCAGGTCGTTCCAGCCAATGACTCCGGGCCGGACCCGGAAGCGGGTCGCGGGCGGGCGGCCCGTCTCGGCCTGGCGGGCGGCGCGCTCGGCGGCGGTCAGGTTCGCGCAGCGCCCGACGTACTTCGGCGGCTGCTTCGCGGCTTCCTGTGCCTTCCGGTCGGCCTCGAGCTCGTCTGGGGTGCAGAAGCACGGGTACGCGAGGTCCGCGGCGAGGAGCCTGTCGGCAGCCGCGCGGTACAGCTCGAGTCGCTGCATCTGGCGGTACGGGGCGTACGGTCCGATGTCGCCGCCGCCGGCCGCGTTGGGGCCTTCGTCCCAGGTGATGCCGAGCCAGTGCAGGCCGTCGATGATGTCGCGCTCGAACTCCGGGGTCGAGCGGGCGACGTCGGTGTCCTCGAGGCGGAACAGGAAGGTCCCGCCGACGTGCCGGGCGTAGAGGAAGTTGAAGAGCGCGGTCCGGGCCGTGCCGATGTGGAGGGGGCCGGTCGGGCTCGGGGCGATCCGGACGCGAATGGTGGGGTCGGACATGGCGTGAGGGTATCAGCGAGTGGAGCGGGGCCGGGACGCCGGCTGCTCGCCTCTCGGCCGGCTGCTCGACTTGGGCCGGCCCCTGCTCGCCCTGGCCCGGGCCCTGAACTTGGCCAGATACTCACACAGGGACTCTTAGGTCAGGTCTGAGCACGACATCCGACCGGAATTAGCCTTCGAGCGCTAACAAGCGGACATCGTATGCCCGAAACGTCGGCCGAAGTCGCCCTAACGGTCCCTCCATGAATATCTGGACAGGTCGGAGCGCCGCGGACAGGTTGGAGCGATGCCGAACGGTCGGGGGACTCAGCGGGGCGGCACCTTGTGGAACAGGGCCGGGGCCGCGTCGCCGGGCAGAACGTGGACGAGAGCGGCCGGTCGGAGGCCGAGCGTGGCCCGTCCGCGGGGCCCCTCGAGGGTGAGCGAGTCGAGGGATTCCGAACGAGCGAGGACGTTGACCGCGGCGCCCGGCGTCAACGCCCGCGCCTCCAGGTACGACAGCAGCCCAGCGTCCTCCTCGGCCTCCTCGGTGATCCGGTAGATCGTCGCCCTCTGGCCGGCCTCGATCTCGCTCAATGGCGTGCCGCGTGGCCGGGCGCGCGCGGTCTCGGCGTCGATCGGATTGCCGTGTGGACACGTCGGCGGGTGGCCGAGCATCTCGTCGAGGCGGGCCTCGACACGTGGCGAGAGGGCGCCCTGGAGGCGAGCGGCCTCCTCATCGGACTCGGCCCAGCCGCGCCCGATCACCGACGTCAACAGCCACTCGAGCAACGCGTGGCGGCGGAAGATCGCGTCGGCTGCGGCGCGACCGGCTGTTGTCAGCACGAGATCCCGCCCGTCGGCCTGGACGACGAGGCCATCGGCGACGAGACGCCGGAACATCTCGCTCGCGGCCTGGGTCGACACGCCAAGGTGACGAGCGATGTGGGCCGCTCGGACGTGCGAGCCGTCGCCGGCCATCACGCGCAGGGCGAGCAGGTACTCCTGGGCGGCGCTCGAGAGGGCCTGGGCGTCGTGACGGCGGTTCACCGACTCATGGTACGCGGCGCCCGGCTGCGACCCGGTCGGATCGGAGCTGGACCTGGCGGACGACCGCATAGGCGACGCCAGCGAGATAGGCGAGCGCCAGGACGGTGATCAGGACGGGGCCGCTCGCCGCCGGGACGTTCGAGCCGCCGCCCGCGCTGAGGGCGACCGTCGAGGGAACGCCGACCACGAGGGCGACGATCGTGCCGTGGGCGGACCAGGTGGCGAGACGCGGCAGGGCGAGGAGGAGCAGGACGAGCACGACATTGACGATCCAGGTCCCCGGCGACGAGATCTCCGAGCACGACGCGGCGTAGCGGCCGCAACCGGTCGAGTTGTCGATCGCGGCGGCGAGGAAGATGCCGAGCGGCGGCCAGCCGAGGAACGCCATTGCGAGGCGGCCCATCGGGGTCGTCGGCTCGCGCAGGTATGGCGCGCGGAACCGGCCGGATGGGGGCTCCTCGACGAGGTCGCGCAGGCTTCCGAACAGGGGCGGCGAGGCGGGCGGAGAGCCGCCGGCGGCGGCGTCGCGC
>JALYPW010000037.1 GCA_030856145.1 Chloroflexota bacterium
CGGCTGCAACGCGCGGGCCTCCTTTCCACCCGGGGAACCGCATCGTCACAGGTGACACTTCCGGCGAGACGTATCCCCGATCCAACCAAGGAGAAACCACGTGCATCGAATGATTCGCCCGCTTGCCATCGGGCTGGCAGTCGTCGGCCTGGCCGCCGGCAGCGTGACCGCCGGGTCCGGCAAGCTCTACACCGCGACCCTCACGCAGTTGAACGCCGGCCCACACGTTGTCCGCGGCGTGACCTACGCGACCATCGCTCCCGTCAGTGGTCACGCGAACATCCGAGTCGTCGGCGACGTCGTGACGGTCGAGATCTCCGTCAACGGAGCCACGCAATCGGTCCACCCCCAGCACATCCACGCAGGACCGACCTGCCCCACCATGAGCGCCGACGTCAACAATGACACCTACGTCGACGTCCTCGAGGGTATCCCGGCGTACGGCCCGATCCTCGTCAATCTCGACAGCAATCTCAATGACATGGCGGCGAACACCTTCCCGTCGGGTAGTTCCTACATGTACTCCGAGACTGCCTTGAAGAGTCATCTCCAGGACGAGCTGGATCTGGCGTTGAAGCTCGGCAGCCGACACGTCGTGATCCATGGCATCGACACTGCTCTTCCGGCAAGCGTCGACACCCTTCCAGGTCTTTCGAACACCGTGACCCTCCCGGTCGCCTGCGGTGAGATGGACCTCGTTCGCTAACCCAGCGCAGCAGCACAGGCGGCGGTTCGACATCGGACCGCCGCCTTTCCACGTCTGGTCGCTTGAATGGACTGGCGCCATGCTCCCCACCAAGGGTCGCGGCGCTGGCCGCCGGAGGGGCCGATCTGAACGTGGTACGGTCGGGCCGGGCCGGTAGCTCAGTGGCAGAGCACGGGACTTTTAATCCCTTGGTCGAGGGTTCGAATCCCTCCCGGCTCGCCGAGGTCGCACCGTCAGGGGACGAACGTGAAGCGGTAGCTCCTGGGCGGTCCGCCGTTCGACTCGACCGAGAGGGTCGCCTTGGCGGTGTCGCCCGGACGCGTGCAGACGGTGACCACGTGGGTGGCGCCGCTCTTGAACGGCCCCGGATCGAACCAGATGACGTAGAAGTACGGCGAACTCCCTGCCGCGACGAATGGCTCCATCGCCTCGGACGGGTTCGACCAGGTCATCCGGCGGCTCGCTCGGCGTCGCACCGGCTCCCGAGGAATCGCGGGCGACCAGCAGCCAGACAATGGCGCCGACAACGACGAGGACGCCGACCACCGATGCGCCTCCGCGGGCGGCACCGAGCAGGGCTGCGACGGTGCGCCGGGATGCGCTCATGTCCCGAGGATACGCGCCCCGCGTCAGCGCGCCAGGCGCCGATGGTCCCGACCGTCGCCTGAGCGACGACGGTCGCGCCGATACCGGTTCGCATCGTTTTCGGGCCCGGCCGGGTGACGATACGGGCCGTCGCAGGCGCTCATCCTCGCGGTCGGAGCGGACTCCATTGCGGGGCTCGCACGGCCACCCACGCGGTCAGGCTGCGACGCCCGACGGGCGAGGAGAGCGAATCGATGGACTCCGGAGATACCGCGTGGATGCTCATGGCCACGGCGCTGGTGATGATCATGTTGCCGGGCCTGGCGCTGTTCTACGGCGGCCTCGTTCGCCGCAAGAACTTGCTCTCGACGATCATGCACAGCTTCTTCGGCCTGGCGATCGTGTCGGTCGTGTGGGTCCTCGTCGGGTTCAGCCTCGCATTCGGGCCTGACGTCAACGGGATGGGCCTGATCGGCAACCTCGACTACGTCGGGTTCATGGGTGTCGGCCTCGAGCCGAGCACCGTGTATGCGGTCACGATCCCGTTCGTCCTGTTCGCCGCGTTCCAGATGATGTTCGCCGCGATCACCCCGGCCCTGATCACGGGCGCCTTCGCCGAGCGCAAGCGGTTCGCTTCGTTCGTGCTCTTCACGATCATCTGGTCGCTCGTCGTCTACTCGCCGATCGCCCACTGGGTCTGGGCCACCGACGGCTGGCTGTTCAAGCTCGGCGCCCTCGACTTCGCCGGCGGCACCGTGGTCCATGCCTCGTCGGGCGTGTCCGCCCTGATCGTTGCCCTGCTCATCGGCAAGCGCGTCGCCAGCGCCGAGAAGATCGAGCCCCACGACATCCCGATGACCGTCCTCGGCGCGGGCCTCCTCTGGTTCGGCTGGTTCGGCTTCAACGCCGGCTCGGCGGTCGCCGCCAACGGCCTCGCCGCCAACGCCTTCATCGTCACCAACACCGCCGCCGCGGCCGGAACCCTCACCTGGGTCGCGGCGAGCTACCTCAAGCACCGCAAGGTCAGTGTCGTCGGGGCCGCCTGCGGTGCCGTTGCCGGCCTCGTCGCGATCACGCCGGCCTCGGGCTTCGTGACGCCGGGCGGCGCGATCCTGATCGGACTTGCGGCCGGCGGACTGTGCTACAGCGCCACCCTCCTCCGCGAGCGGCTCAAGATCGACGACGCACTCGACGTGTTCGCGGTCCACGGGGTCGGCGGACTGTTCGGGGCGGTCGCCACCGGCGTCCTCGCCACGAGCGCCGTCCAGGAGGCCTACTCCGGCCTGATCGACGGCAATGCCGCCCAGGTCGGGCTTCAGGTCATCGCTATCGGCGCCACCATCGCCTACGCCGTCACCGCGACGTTCGTGATCATCAAGGTCGTCGACGCGATCCTCGGCATCCGGATCTCAGCCAAGGACGAGGAGCTTGGAATCGATCTTTCGACCCACGGCGAGGCAGTCTACTCCGCGTAGTCCGGCAGCGGCGACGGAGCTCCATCGAATGAATATCGAGCAAGCACAACGAACTCACCGACCGCGGGCCTCGCGGGCCCTCGGCGGCGATGCGATCGCCCCGCTCTACGATCCATGCTTCGAGCACGACGCGTGCGGGATCGGCTTCGTTGCCGATGCCGGCGGCGGCCGCCTCGGGGACGTCCTGCCGCTGGCCCTCGGCGGCCTCGCCGCCCTCGCCCATCGCGGCGCGTTCGGGGCCGACGGTGCGTCGTCGGATGGGGCCGGCATCTCCCTTCCGCTCGATCCAAGCGTTGTCGAAGCGCTCGTC
>JALYPW010000055.1 GCA_030856145.1 Chloroflexota bacterium
TGTCTACCCCTCGTGGCGGAGCAGGACGAGCGCATGAGGCCCGGCGCCCCGCGCCCGGAGTACCCTTCCCGGGCGTGATCGATCCGACCTCTCTCCGACGCCGTCCGGCGGCCATCGATCGCTCGGCCGACCGGGTGGTGGCGGTGGCCTCGATCGCGCTCGCAGTCGCGTTCCTCGCTGCCGCGGCGCTCAGCCTCCTGCTCCCGGCCGCCGATCGCCGGGGCGCCTGGCTGCCCCTCCATCTCGCCCTTGCCGGCGCCGCCACGACGGCGATCGCGGGGGTGATGCCGTTCTTCGCCGCGGCGTTCGCGGCCGCGCCGCCGATGGACGCTCGCCTGCGAGGCGCAGCTGTGGCGGCGGTGGCGAGCGGCGCCCTGGGCGTGTCCGCCGGGTTTGCCGGGGCCGTGACCGGACTGGCGGTGGCGGGCGGGTGTGTGTACGTCGCCGGGATCCTCCTGACCGGCGCGGTCACGATCCGACCACTCGGACGGGCGCTCGGGCCGAGTCGTGGCCTGATCACGCAGGGCTACGTCGCCGCCCTGATCGAGGTCGCCATCGGCGCAACCCTGGCGATCCTGCTTCTCGCGGGGTGGTCGCCGATGGTCGAGGCCTGGGGTCGCCTGAAACCGGTCCACGCCTGGCTCAACCTGGTCGGCTTCGTATCCGTCGTGGTCGCGACGACGCTCCTCCACTTCTTCCCGACCGTCGTCGGGGCACGGATCGTGGTCCGGCCGAGCGCCCGCGTCGTCGTCGCCGGGCTCGCGGGCGGCGCGCCGCTCGCCGCGCTGGGGATGGCGATCGGGTCCGACGCCATGGCCCGAATCGGCGCGATCGCCGTCGCCGCAGGGGCGCTCGGGCTGGTGGTCAATGCCGCGGCGACCTGGCGAACCCGGGCACGCTGGACGACCGATCCGGGCTGGCACGGCTTCGCGATCGGCTGTCTCGTCGCCGCGATCGGCTGGTTCGCCCTCGGGATCGGACTGCTCGCGGCCCGGGTCCTGATCGCCGGCGCGGGGCCGGCGGGCTGGGCGATCGATCCGATCGGCGGGCCGCTCGTCGCCGGTTGGCTCGGCCTCGCCCTGCTCGGGTCGGCGACCCATCTGCTCCCGGCCGTCGGTCCGGGCGACCAGGCGGCCCACGCCCGACAGCGCTCGGTGCTCGGTCGCTGGCCGGCCGCGCGCCTGATCGGAGCCAACGCGGGGGTTGCGGGCGTCGCCCTCGGTTGGCCGCTCCGGATCGACGCCGTCGCGATCGCCGGTGCGCTCGCGCTGATCGGCAGCCTCGCCGCGACCACGATCCTGCTGGCGGCGGCAATCCTCACCGGCCGACGGCGGGTCGTCAGCTGACAACGAAAAGCGTCAGCTCCGGAGCAGGGTCAGCTCCGCCGATCCTTCTCGGGAGGACCGTGACGCTCCCGATCGAGCCACGCATCGAACGACTCCCAGTCCGCCCGGTCGCGGGCGCCGAGGGTCGTCGCCTGCCAGCGGTCGACGAGTGCCGTCGCTCGATCGGGGAGTTCGCCGGCCCCGACCAGCCGGGCGATCGTCGCGCTCCGGCGAGCGACGTCGATGCGGGCTGGATCGGCTCGACGGGACACGAACGAAGCGTCACCGACGGCTGCGACAGGTCGGGTGGCGCGCCGGACTCCTAGACGACGCGCACGCCGCCCTGCCAGACCTGCTCGACCCGCTCCCCGTAGTCGGCGAAGTCGAATGGGTCGCCGCCGAGGACGACCAGGTCGGCCAGCTTGCCCTCCTCGATCGTGCCGAGGTCGTCGTCCACGCCGAGGAGCTCGGCGGCGGAGCGAGTCGTCGCCTCGAGGACTGCAGCCGGCGCCATCCCACCGTCGGCCATGAGCTGGAGCTCGCGCAGGTTCCGGCCGTGAGGCGTGACGCCGCTGTCGGTGCCCATCGCGATCCGAACGCCGGCCTCCACCGCCCGCCGGAACGCGGACCGGTGGATGTCGATGACCATCCGGGCCTTGTCGACGACGGCCGGCGGCAGGCTGACCCCGGCGTCGAACGCATCGATGACGCCCTGCGGCGCGACAAGCGTCGGCACGAACCACGTCCCGCGCCGGAGCATGAGCTCGATCGCCTCGTCGTCGAGGTAGATCCCGTGCTCGATCGAGCGGATGCCGGCCCGAACGGCGTTCTTGATGCCGTCGGCGCCCTGGGCGTGAGCCATCACGAACATCCCGGCGGCTGTCGCCTCCTCGACGAGGGCGTCGAGCTCGGCCGGCCGGAGGTGGGCGTGGCGAGGGTCGTCCCGGGCCGACAGGACGCCCCCCGACGTCGCGACCTTGATCACGTCTGCGCCGGCGCGGTGCAGCTCGCGGACCTTGCGTCGGACCTCGTCGACGCCATCGACGAGCCCCGACGGGCGGCCGGGATGCGGGCCCATGAACGGGACCTGGGCTCCGGACGGGTACCAGTCGTCGCCATGGCCACCGGTCTGGCTGAGCATGATGATCGAGATCTGGAGGCGCGGCCCGGCGATCGACCCGTCGGCGACGGCCTCCTTGATCCCGAGGTCGGCGCCGCCGGCATCGCGGACGGACGTGATCCCGATCGCCAGCGTCTTCTGGAGGTTCTTCGCCGCCTCGTAGAACTGGCGCGAGAATGGCGCCTGGACGTGACCCCACAGGTCGACGTTCGAGATACAGACGTGGGTGTGGCAGTCGAACAGGCCGGGCAGGATCGTCCGCTCGCGAACGTCGACCTCGACATCGCCATCGAGCCCGGTGCTCACCCCGACGATCCGGCCGTTCTCCATGGCCACATCGGCGATCTCGGGATCGCGGCCGGTGCCGTCGAAGACGTGGCCTCCGCGCAGGACCGTGCGGGTCATCCGATTGCCTCCTCGTCGGCCGGGGCGGCCGCGGCGGCCGCCGCGCCGCCGGTCGTCATGCGCGCCCGGAATCGATCAATCCCGTCGGTCACGCCGGTCAGGCGGTAGCACCAGTCGGCCCCCTCCCGCCAGGCGGCCCCGTCGAGCTCGTCGCCTGCCTCGGCGGCCACGGCGAACTCCATCTGATAGCGCCGGGGCACCGTGCGGGTCGGCCCGTCGTCCGATCGCGACGCTCCCTCCGCTCCGACGGCGTCGCGGATGCTCTCCTCGAGCCAGTCGAGGTAGACGGCATTGTTGGCGTGGTTCAACGGGTCGAGCTCGTGGGGCCGGACGGCGAAGCGGTGCTGCCGGGCATCGGGCGGGGTCGGGGGCAGCGGGATCCGCCCGATCGGGCCCATCGGGTCGGTCCCGCCGAAGACCTCCGAGAAGATCTCCGGGATCCGGGTCAGGGCGCCGCGCCGATCGATCAGGACCCAGTCGGTGTGGACCCAGCCGGCCGACGACCCGTCGTCGAGGAGGAACTCGCCGCGCCGCCGGGCGAAGACCCGCCGGATCCCGACGATCGCGGTCCGCGCGGTCAGCGTCGCGCCCATCGCGGGTGCGGCCTCGATCCGGAGCTCGGCGGCTCGGACGAGCCACGTCAAGCCGTGCTCGGCGTACCACTCCTGGCCGAACCCGAGGTCGGTCGAGTGCAGCCAGCCAAGATCCTGGGCGTAGCGCATGAAGCCCGACGTCCGCAGCCTGCTGTCCGGCCCGGCCTCGTCGAACCGGACCCGATACGACGTCTGCCAGGCCGGCCGACCGTCGTCGAGGACGCCGGTGGCGTCGCTCGCGCGCATCGTCATCGGCCGGCCAGCGAGTCGAGGCTCTCGATGCCGACGATCCGGGTGCCGGCGTGCGGCGCGGTCTCGCGCTCGAGCCGGACCGCGCACGAGCGCTCCGCGTCGAAGATGACGAGGGTGGCCGACAGCCTTTCGTCCTCGTCGGCGGCGTGGGTCCGTGCGTCGTCGAGCTGGTGGAGGACGTCGGCGTTGATCCCGCGCGCCCCCCACTTGCAATCGATCGCCTCGGCCGCGCCGTCTGTCTCGACCGTCACGTCGTAGGGATGGATCTCGGCTCGAACCCCGTCGAACAGGATCCGGCGCTCGCGGCGGACCGTCGGCCCGCCACCGGCGCCCGAGGCGGCCAGGCCGGGCCTGCCGCGGATCAGGAGCTCGGTCAGCGACTCGACGATCGCGCCCCGGAACTGTGAGCGGACCTGCTCGCCGCGTTCGGCGACCTCGAGGGCCGCGCCAAGGATCGCCTCGCTCCGCGCCCGCTCCGGGTCGCCGCTGGGCACGGCCCCGGACCCGAACAGGCTCGGGAACATCGTCCGCCACGTCGATGCGTCGGTCGTCATCCCGTTCATCACGGCCCGGGCTAGGATCCGCTGGTCGTGGGTCGCGGCCGCCAACAGGACGGCCGACCGGGCGACGAGAGGATCCGCCTGGATCCCGGCGTACACGATGGCCCGGGCGTCGGGCGAGGCATCCTGGAACCTCACGGCCGCTCCCCGAGGGCGATCAGAACGATCTGCGGGCAGGTCGAGAGCCAGTCGATCGCGCGATGCGGATCGTCGATCGCCGCAGCCTCGGCGGCCACTGCCTCGATCGCGGCTGGGACGCCAAGGCCCACCGGCTCGTCGCCGCGGGCTGCGACCACCTCGTCGAACCGGTCGCGCCACGCGGTCGCCAGGTCGTTGACGTAGGACCACTCGTCCTCAACGTCCTCGGCCAGCTCGGCCAGGGTGTCATAGGCCGCCTGGGCGGCGGCGATCGCATCGGCGACCGTGAGGATCGAGTCGGACTCCACCCCGGAAGACTAGCGCGGTCGGCGGGACCCAGCCGCCGGGCCGGCCGCGTCGCGTGGGGACAGAGGCTAGCGAGTCGCGACGGAGCGGCGCCGGAGCGACCAGCCCCGTGCACGGGTCGGGGTGACCAGGCGCCGGTCGGCTCGCACCAGCAGTCCGACGAGAATGCGCTGGGCCGAGGCGTCCCATGCACTCGAGTACGCCCGGGTCGCGGAGACGCGGATCCGGCCCGCCTCGGCGCGGGATCCAACGCGCTCGAGATCGGCAATCCGATCGAGGATCGTCCGATACAGCTCGGGCAGATCTTCGGCGACGGACGCGACGTGATCAGGCGAAGGCGGAGCGACTGGGGCGGGCTGGGACTCCATCACGCTGACCATGCCCCAGCCTGCCTGGAAGCGGAAGGGGAGATCGGTCCCGGTTCGAGACGGCGAACGTACCCTTCGTGCGACAACCGGTTCCAGGACGCACCGTCGGGTCGCGCGACGGGCCGTCAGTCGCCCGAGTGTGCGCCCGATCGAATGGAGAACCGCTCGAAGCGACCGGTGCCCGGCATCCGGACGACGTCGACCGCATCGACGATCGCGCCGAGGGGGCCGCTGCTCAGCGCTTCGGCCAAGGTGTCGAGACCATCGAGCGGGCCCTCGGCGACGCACCGGACGCTGCCGTCGGCGGCATTCGCGACCCAGCCGACGAGGCCCAGCTCGATGGCCCGGCGGACGACGAAATAGCGGAACCCGACGCCCTGCACCCGACCGCGGACGGTCGCCTCGAGCCGAGGGGGCGCGGGGACGGCGGTGCCCACCGGATCCACACCGGCGCTCATCGGGCGGTCCCGCCCCAGTGGAGCA
>JALYPW010000081.1 GCA_030856145.1 Chloroflexota bacterium
CTACAGCCCAGCCCATCTCGCCCACGACACGGTCACCGAGACGGTCATGGGCGGCGTGATCCCGGCCAACGAGGTCGCCGAGCGTGCGGAGCGGATCCGGGCGACCCTCGAGTCCGACGGCGGGTTCACCCTCGAGGGTCCGACCGAGCACGGCACCGAGCCCATCCTCGCCGTGCATGACGCCGGGTTGCTGCGCTATGTCGAGGAGGCGTGGCCGGCCGCCCGGGCGCAGCAGATCGACCGCCCGAACCTGATCGCCGACACGTTCCCGAATGTCCGGATGTTCGAGGGGATGTCGGCCGAGTTTGTCGCCGGCCGGGCCGAGACGCGGTTCGCCGCCGGGCGGGCGGGCTGGTGGGGGCTGGACACGGCGAACCCGCTCGTCGCCGGGACCTACGGGGCGGCTCGGGCTGCCGTCGACGTCGCGCTGACGACGGCGGATCTCGTGCTCGGCGGTGAGCGCGCGGCCTACGGCCTGTGCCGGCCGCCCGGGCATCACGCCGCGCGCTCGATGGCCGGTGGCTACTGTTTCTTCAACAACGCCGCGATCGCGGCCGAGGCGATCGTCCGTTCGACCGGCGAGCGGGTCGCGATCCTCGACGTCGACTACCACCACGGCAACGGCACACAGCAGATCTTCTGGCGTCGGGGCGACGTCCTGTACGTCTCGCTTCACGCCGACCCGGAGCGGCAGTACCCGTTCTTCCTCGGGGCCGCGGACGAGATCGGCGAGGGGGACGGGAGCGGCGCCAACCTGAACATCCCGCTGCCCGCCGGCACGGGCGACGCGGCCTACCTCGCAGCGCTGGACCGCGGCCTCGCCGCCATGGCCGACACCCCCGGCGATGTCGTGGTCGTCTCGCTCGGGTTCGACACGTACGGTCACGACCCGATCGGCGACTTCGCCCTGACAACCGCGGTCTACCACGAGTGCGGACGGCGGACGGCGGCGCTCGGTCGGCGGCTCGTGATCCTCCAGGAGGGCGGCTACCACCGGCCGTCGCTCGGCGCGAACGCCCGGGCCTGGTTGCGTGGCGCCGAAGGCCGCGAGTACGAGCCGCTGCCGGCCGGCGGGTTCGGCGAGTACGGCTCGGATCGCTGATCGGCCCCGCGCCGGCTCGCGACGTACCATCGGCACCATGGCCACCACCCGCGACCTGCCGAGCCACGTCCGTGCGATCGTCGACGAGATCGAGACCGAGATCGGCGAGGTGCCGCGCCAGGCGGAGGCGTTGATCGAGGGAGCCGGCAAGCACGCCGGAAACGGCCGGGTCGAGGCCGCGGTCCACGAGATCCTGACCGAGATCGGCGAGGACCCCGAGCGCCAGGGACTCCAGGGCACGCCCGAGCGGGTCCACCGGATGTACACCGAGCTGACGGCCGGCTATCACGTCGATCCCGATCGGCTCATCAACGGCGCGATCTTCGACGTCGCCTACTCCGAGATGGTCGTCGTCAAGGACATTCCGTTCTATTCGCTGTGCGAACACCACCTCCTGCCGTTCTTCGGCAAGGCAGCCGTCGCCTACATCCCGCGCGGCCGGGTGATCGGGCTGTCGAAGATCCCGCGCGTCGTCGAGATGTACAGCCGCCGGCTCCAGGTCCAGGAGCGGCTGACCCAGCAGATCGCCGAGTTCGTCCAGGAGCGGCTCGAGCCGCAGGGTGTCGGCGTCGTCATGGAGGCGACCCACCTGTGCGCGGTGATGCGCGGGGTCCGCAAGCCCGGCACGATCATGACCACGTCCTCCGTCCTCGGCCTGTTCCGGACCCGCGACCGGACCCGGGCAGAGTTCTTCGCCCACCTCGCCCGGCCGTCGAGCGGCGCCTGATCCGCGGCTCGTGACCGACGACGGCCCGCCGCTCGCCGGGCTGACAGCGCGACTCGCCGAAAGACTCGAGCGCGACTTCGGGCCGGCCGATCGCGCAGCCGCCCGCCGCGCCCTCGAGGCACTGGATCTCGGCGACTGGCGGATCGCAGCGTCGGTGACGGGTCGCGAGCGAATCCAGGCCGCGATTCTCCTGAACGCGCGCGGCGACCGCGCCCGACTGGCGTATGAGATCCGGGAGGCCGCCATGGACTGGCGCGACGTGCTCGTGACCGCAGGTCTCGGCCTCGATGACTGGGCCGAACGGGTCGATGCAGAGTTCGGACCGGCCGGAGCGCGTGGAGCGCGGCAACTTCGTCATGGAGTTGCCGCAGGACTCGTACGGCGTCAATCCGGACGGCTGCGCTTCCGGTGGCCGTCTTTTCGAGCACGGTTCGTGATCGACGTGTATGGAATCCCGCGCGATCGACCGCCCAGGGCGCCCTACGAGTCCTGGAGACCTACTGAGCGAAGTTCCCGCGAGCCCGCGAGTCCACCGCCTCGCGGCTCGCGACCCGTGATGACCGCGACGAGCGGCACGCGGTCGGCGACCGCCCCAGCCTCGCGACGCCTACAATCGGCGCCATGTCCGATCGACCGATCAAGGTGCTCATCGCCAAGCCGGGCCTCGACGGCCACGACCGTGGCGCCAAGGTCCTCGCCCGGGGCCTGCGTGACGAGGGCTTCGAGGTCGTGTACACGGGGCTCCGCCAGACGCCCGAGATGATCGCGACCGCGGCACTCCAGGAAGATGTCGACGTCGTCGGGCTCTCGATCCTGTCCGGAGCCCACATGACCCTCCTGCCCCGGATCACCAAGCTCCTCCGGGAGGAAGGCCTCGACGACGTCCTCGTGACTGCCGGCGGGATCATCCCGGACGACGACGTGAAGGCGCTGGCCGAGGTCGGCGTCGCGCGGGTCTTCGGCCCCGGGACCACGATCGCCGAGGTCGCCGAGTACCTCCGGACGAACGCCCGGCCGCGCGACTAGCGTGGGGCGGCCCGGAGCGCCCGCGGCGAACGACGCTGCCGCTCGCGCCCACCAACTGGTCGAGGCCGCCCGCGCCGGCGATCGGCGCTCGCTGGCCCGGCTCCTGACCGCGGTCGAGAACCGGACGCCGCTCGCCGAGCCCGCCCTCCGCGAGCTGTACCCGCTTGCCGGCGGAGCGCATGTCGTCGGGATCACCGGGCCGCCCGGCGCGGGCAAGTCGACCCTCGTGGCCGCGCTCATCGGCGAGGTGAGGCGCGGCGGCCGGGCGGTGGCGGTGGTGGCGGTCGATCCCTCGTCGCCGATCACCGGCGGAGCCCTCCTCGGCGACCGCGTCCGGATGCAGAGCTACGCCGGCGATCGCGACGTCTTCATTCGCTCGATGGCGGCCCGTGGCCACGCCGGCGGCCTCGCCTCGACGACCGGCGCCGCGACGGCCGTCCTCGCCGGGGCCGGGTTCGACCTGATTCTGATCGAGACCGTGGGGACCGGGCAGAGCGAGGTCGAGGTCGCCGCCGCGGCCGACACCACCGTCGTCCTCGAGGCGCCCGAGATGGGCGACGAGGTCCAGGCGATCAAGGCCGGTTTGCTCGAGGTCGCTGATCTGGTCGTCGTGAACAAGGGCGACAAGCCCGGCGCCCAGCGAACCGCGGCTCAGCTTCGGGCGATGCTCGTCGGGGGCGGTGGACGGGTCGTCCCTGGCAACTCCGACGGGTCCAACCAACGCCCCCGGCCGAAGCGACCCGAGATCCTGATCACGACCGCCTCGACCGGGGCCGGCGTGCCCGAGCTGCTGTCTGCCATCGACCGCCACCGCTTGACGGGCGCTGCCGGCTCGACCGAGGCGGCCCGATTCGCCCGAGCCGAGGCCCAGGTCTGGGCGATCGTCGCCGACCGGCTGCGCGCCCGACTTCACGCACCGGCGGCCCTCGAGCACACGACCCGGACACTGCGTGCCGTCGCGGCACACGACCTCGATCCGTACGCCGCTGCCGACCGGCTCATCGAGGAGATCGGCGACGGCGCCGGCAACCCGGGCGCGCGGAGCGATGCACCGGGATCCTGAAGTGAGTCACGGTTTCCTGCCGGTACCGCTCGATCCCGGCGGCGTCGGCCGTCAGGACGTAGGCTCTGCCACGATGTCCATCAACCGCGTCGTCGTCGCCGGAGCCGGGCTCATGGGCCACGGGATCGCCCAGGTGTTCGCCGCCACCGGGCGGTCGATCGCGCTGTACGAGCCCGATCTCGCCCGAGCCGTGGCCGGCCGCGAGCGGATCGCGGGCAATCTCGATCGATCGGTCCGGAAGGGCCGGCTCGCGCCCGACGAGCGCGACGCGATCCTCGGCCGGATCAGCGCGACTGCCGATCTTGCCGAGGCTGCCGCCGGTGCCGATCTCGTCGTCGAGGCCGTGTTCGAGGACCTTGCCGTCAAGACGACGCTGTGGGCCGAGATCGACCGCCACGCGCCCGAACAGGCAATCTTCGCCTCGAACACGTCGTCGATCGCGATCGACGGGTTGGCCGCCGCGCTCGGTGAGCCACGCCGGGCTCGATTCCTGGGGATGCACTTCTTCAGCCCGGTCCCGGTGATGCCCCTGATCGAGCTGATCCGGGGCAGCGCGACATCCGATGCCACGGAGGCCGCCGTCCGCTCGATCGCCGCCGAGCTCGGCAAGAAGGTCATCGTCTCGGCCGATCGCCCGGGCTTCATCGTCAACCGGATCCTGATGCCGTTTCTGGCCGAATCGATGCGGGCCTACGAGGAGGGCCTCGGCACGGCCGCCGACATCGACACCGGAGCCAAGGTCGGCCTGAACCATCCGATGGGACCGCTCGAGCTGGCCGACTTCATCGGCCTCGACGTCTGCCTCGGGATCATGCGGGTCCTCCACGAGGGTTTCGGGCAGGAGCACTTCGCCCCGCCACGGGTCCTCGTTGAGCTCGTCGAGGCGGGCCACCTGGGTCAGAAGACGGGTCGCGGATTCCACGACTACCCGCCCGCCTGACCGCGGTCCGGGGCCCGACCGCCGACCACACCGGACCGGCCGGCGTCAGCCGGACTCGTCGGCGAGGAGACCGGCCAGCATCGCCAGGACCGTCGCGAGGTCGAACGGCTTCGCGAGGAGCTGCGCGCCGCCGGCCGTCGCGAACGCCCGGAGCTCCGCGTTCAGGACGTCGCCGCTCATGAATGCGAAACGGCGCCGCACCTGGGGGGCGATCGCGACGACGGCAGCGTGGAACTCGATTCCGTCCATGCCGGCCATCCGGTGGTCGCACAGGATGGCGTCGGGGGGATCGGCCGCCACGATCTCGAGGGCCTCGGGTCCCGTGGCGGCCAGGATCGGCGCGTATCCGGACCTCTTCAGGAGACGAGCGAGGACCTCGCGGATTGGCTGCTCGTCGTCGAGGACGAGGATTCGCCTGGGCCGGCCGGTTTCCGGCTTGGGAAGCGGATCGCCGGCCGTCGGTCCGGCCCCCCTGGCCGTCATCGGCGTCGTCGAGGTCAGGACTGCGGCGTCGGGATGGGCCACGGCACGGGCCACGGCATGGGTCATCGTCGGCCGGACCGGCAGTGCGGCCGGGTCCTCGCCGTCGTCCCTCGACGGACGATCGACGGGCAGCTCGATCACGAACACCGCACCACCGCCCGGGTTCGGCTCGTGGCGCAACGTTCCTCCGTGGCCGGCCACGATCCCGAACGAGACCGACAGCCCGAGCCCCGTTCCGGTTCCCGGCTCCTTGCTCGTCACGAACGGCAGGAACAGCCGGTCGACCATGTCCTCGCTGACCCCCGGCCCATCGTCGGCGACCGAGATCCGGACGGTCCGCCCATCGGTTGCGGCGACCTCGCGGGCCTCGATCCGGATCCGACCGGGTCGCCCCAGCTCCTGGATCGCCTGGGCCGCGTTGACGGTCAGGTTGATCAGGACCTGCTGGATCTGCGACTGGTCGATCGACGGCCACGGCAGGTCGGCTGCGACAGCGACATCGACCTGGAGCCGGTGCGTCGACTTCATGTAGGACTGCAGGCTCAGGACGCTCTCGATGAGGGCCCGCAGGTCAGTCGGGGTTCGCTCCGGCGGCTGTTGGCGAGCGAAATCCAGGAGGCTCTTGACGATGGATCGGGTCCGGTTGGCTTCCTGGACGAGCAGGTCGGCCTGGCCGCGCAGGTCTTCGGGCAGGGCCGGGTCGGTCCGGATCAGCTGGCTGAACGCGACGATCGAGGCCAGGGGGTTGTTGAGCTCGTGGGCGACGCCGGCGACCAGCGTCCCGATCGCCTCCATCTTCTGGGCCTGGACCAGCTCGGCCTGCATCTGTTGGCGTTCGGTCAGATCGCGAACAATGACGAGCATCCGATCCTCGCCGTCGATCTCGATCGGACGGAGGTCGACCTCTTCGGGGAAGGTGGTCCCGTCGAGCCTCCGGCCAACACCCGTGTACTGGGTGTAGCCGGCCAGTCCGCCCATGGGGCGGCCAGGCCTGGTCGGGTCGTCCGCGATGAGATCCTCGACGCGCTGGCCGACCAAACCGCTGCCGTACAGCCGGACCGCGGAGGGATTCGCGTCGACGACGATCTCGTCGATCGTCTGCACCAGGAGCGCGTCCGGCGAGCTCTCGAAGAGCTCGCGGTAGCGGGCCTCGCTTGCGAGGATGCCTTCGCGAAGGCGGATGTTGGCGAACGAGATGTCGAGGACGCGGCCGATGGCCTCGAGGGTCCGTTCATCGATCTCGAGCTCGATCTCGGCGACGGTCAGGGGCAGCGGGCAGAAGATCACCCCGTACAGGCCTGACTCGTCGAGGATGGGGAAGATCGCTGCAGTTTCGAAGCCGCGCTCCCTGCCGAAGGCTCGCGCTTCCGCCGTGATCTCCGGCGAGGCGTTCGTCAGGAGTACGGCCCGCAGGCCCCTCGACGACGGCGCGAAGACGGGCATGGCCGCCACGGGCCGGTTGATGAGGTGCGCGGCGTCGTCCCACGCCATCCCGGTCACCGCCTCCAGGACGAGATTCGGGCCGACGACCCGGCCGAACGCGGATCCAGCAGCGCCGATCACCTCGGCGACACCAGTCATCAGACGGTGGATTCCTCCACGGTCGGCCTCGGACCCGTTGCCCTGGTTGGACCCCTGGAGCTGGGTGAGCTCGACAAGTGCCCGCATGCGGCTGGTCAGGAGCCGCTCCTGCTGAAGTCCTGTCTCGACCGCGGCGACCAGCCGAGCGTTCTCGATGGACGCGGCAACGAGGGCGGCCGCCTGGAACAGGACCGTCCGGTTCGGCTCCACCGGTCGGTGGCTCCGCCATGCGAGGGCGAGGACGCCGTTCAGACGACCGGCAGGGCGGAGACCAAGAACGATCACGTGACGGATTCCGTCGGCCAGCACGGCCTCACGGACGTCCTCGCGGAGAGGCGCTGTGGCAACGTTCCCAACGATCCACGCATCCGGCGCCTGGAGTGCGGTCGCGATCGGTCCGCCGAGCTGGCCGAACGACAGGATGACCTCGATCGTACGGTCGTTGACGTTGCGACTGGCGAGCGCCGCGTAGCCGGGCTCCATGGACGTGACCAACCCGGCATCGGCGCCCGTGGCCCGACACAGGATGTCGAGCGCCGCGTCGGCGACCTGCTGCGGTGTCCGCGCTCCCTCCGCGACGACAACGAGGGATGCGAGCGCGGCGATCTCGCCCTCGATCCGGGCGCTCGCGGTAACGTCGCGGTTGATCGCGAGGAGGCCGGTCGCGGTTCCATCGGGCGCGCGCAGCTCCGTGACTACAGAGTCGATGACGAGGTCGCGGCCGGCCAGGGCGCCGATCCGGGGCCGTTGGATCAGGCGCTGCCGCCAGGAGCCGTCGCGCTCGAGCTTGCGCCGCGCGCCTTGCCTGTCGAGCGGCCGACCATCGTCCTCGACCGCCATGACGAGGGCATCGATGCGCCGGCCGACGGCATCGCTGGCCGGCACGCCGTAGATGTCCTCCGCGCCTGGGCTCCAGATCCGCACCACGAGGTCGCGGTCGGTGAGGATGATCGCGTCCAGCGACTGGCCGACGATCGCGCGGGAGAGTTCGTCGTCGTCGGGTGCGAGATCCGGCACGGGATCGAGGCCCGGGCCGCTCGGGACGGACGGCACGGTCCCATCATGATTCACATGAC
>JALYPW010000101.1 GCA_030856145.1 Chloroflexota bacterium
GAGCTGCCCGCCGACCGGACCGTCACCGTCGATGGCCGTCGCCGTCGGGCTTGGTCAGCCCGGCTGGTGGCGCGGCCGGGTGTTCTACGAGATCTTCGTCCGGAGCTTCGCCGACTCGGACGGCGACGGGATCGGAGACCTGCGCGGGGCGACGGCCCGCCTCGATCACCTGAACGACGGCGACCCGGCCACCACGACCGACCTCGGGATCACCGGCATCTGGCTGATGCCGGTCGCCGAGTCGCCGAGTTACCACGGCTACGACGTCAGCGACGAGCGGGCGGTCGAGGCCGACTACGGCACCGCTGCCGACCTCACGGCGTTCGTCGCCGCCGCCCACGAGCGCGGAATTGGCGTGATCAGCGACCTGGTCCTGAACCACACCTCGCGCGACAACCCGTGGTTCGCGGAGTCCGCGGCCGGCACCGGTCGCGCCGACTGGTATGTCTGGTCCGACACCAACCCGGGCTATGGCGGGCCTGACGGCCAGGCGGTCTGGCACCCGTCGGGTGGTCGCTGGTACTACGGGCTGTTCGGGTCGGGGCTGCCCGATCTCAACCTCGAAAGCCCGGCCGTAACCACCGAGATGGTCGACGTCGCCCGGTTCTGGCTGAAGGACATCGGCTTCGACGGCTTCCGGCTCGACGCGATCAAGCACCTGATCGAGGACGGCGAGGAGCAGGACCACACGCCGGCGACGCACGCCTGGCTCCAGGCCTTCCGGACGGCCGTCCACGAGACGGCGCCCAATGCCTTGCTCGTCGGCGAGATCTACGACCTGTCCGTGGCGGTGGCCCGCTATGTGCCCGAGGACGTCGACCTCGCCTTCGACTTCGATCGGGCCCAGGCGACGATCGACTCGATCCGGCGCGGTGACGCGTCGGCGCTGCTGTCGGCGCTCGCGGAGGACGCCGCGCTCTTCGGGCCGGACGACACGGCCGGGTTCCTCACGAACCACGATCAGACCCGGGTCGCGAGCCAGCTTCGCGAGGACCCCGCGGCCCTTCGCCTCGCCGCGGGCCTGCTCCTGACCGGGGCCGGCACGCCGTTCCTCTACTACGGCGAGGAGATCGGCCTGACGGGAGCCAAGCCCGACGAGCAGATCCGGACGCCGATGGCCTGGAACGGCGCCGGGCCGGCTGCCGGGTTCACCAGTGGCCTCCCGTGGGAGCCGCTCGAACCCGGCTGGGAGACCCGCAATGTGGCGGCCCAGGCGGACGACCCGGGTTCGCTCCTTGCCACGTATCGCGACCTGATCGCGCTCCGGGCCACGCTGCCCGCGCTCCGGCTCGGGACCGCGACGCCGTTCGCGGCCTCGGACCCGGCGGTCGCGGCCGTTCTGCGGGCCGACGGCCAACGTTGGGCGGCCGTTGTCGCCAATGTCTCCGATCGGCCCATCGCAGCACCAGTCCTCGACCTCGAGCGCGGCTCCCTGTGCGGCTCGCCGACCGCCAGAGTCGCGTATCGGACCGCGCCCGCTGCCGCGTCCGACGTCGCGGCGACCGCCCCGACCGTCAACGCCGGCGGCGGCATCAACGCCTGGTCGCCCCTCGCCGAGCTCCCGCCGCGGAGCGTCACCGTCATCGCTCTCGAAACCGGAGGCTGACCAGTGCCCATCGACGTCCCGGCCTGGGCGGCCGACGCCGTGTTCTACCAGGTGTTTCCCGACCGCTTCGTGCGGAGCGGCCGGGTTCCGGCGCCGGGCCCCTACGAACCGTGGGACGACGCCCCCACCCAGGCCGGCTACAAGGGCGGCGACCTGCTCGGCCTCGTCGACCGGCTCGACGACCTCGCCGACCTGGGGATCAGCGGCCTGTACCTGAACCCGGTCTTCAGCGCGGCCTCGAACCATCGCTACAACGCGACCGACTACCTGTCGGTGGACCCGCTGCTCGGTGGCGACGCCGCACTCCGGACGCTCGTGGACGGCGCCCACGAGCGTGGCATGCGGGTCCTGCTCGACGGCGTCTTCAATCACTCCGGGCGCGGCTTCTTCCCCTTCCAGCACGTCCTCGAGTCGGGGATCGCGTCGCCGTATCGCGACTGGTTCTATCTCGATGGCGACGTCCTCGCCGGGCGGCGCGGGATCGACGCGTATCCGCCGGGGGATCGGGGCGGACTTCACGACCGGGCGGGGTTCCGGGCGTGGTGGAACATCCCGTCGCTGCCGAAGCTCCGGGTCGAGAACCCGCAGGTCCGGGAGTACCTGTTCGGCGTCGCGGAGCACTGGCTCCGATTCGGGATCGACGGCTGGCGCCTGGACGTCCCGGCTGACATCGAGGACGAGTCGTTCTGGCCCGAGTTCC
>JALYPW010000128.1 GCA_030856145.1 Chloroflexota bacterium
GGGCCGCGACGACGGTGTCGGCCACCTTGATCGCCGCCGATGCGGCAGGGATCCGGGTGTTCGCGACGGGCGGGATCGGCGGGGTCCATCGCGGCGCGCTGGCCGGCGCCGCAGGCTCGGCCGGCCCCGCAGGCTCGGCCGGCGCTGCTGCACCGACCCTCGACATCTCGTCCGACCTCGAGGAGCTCAGCCGAACCGCGATGGCCGTGATCTGCGCCGGCCCCAAGGCGATCCTCGACGTGCCGGCAACCCTCGAGTATCTCGAGACGCATGGCGTGCCGGTCGTGACGATCGGCCAGGCGGAGCTGCCCGGGTTCTACTCGAGCACGTCGGGGATCGCGTCCCCGCAGACCGCGCCGGATGTGGCGGGCGCTGCGGCGATCGTCCGGATTCACCTCGAGCTGGGCTTCGGCGGGGTGCTCGTGTGCGTACCGGTGCCCGAGAGCGAGGCACTCCCCGGTGACGTGGCACGCGATGCCATCGACCGGGCGATCCGCGAAGCCGACGCGGCCGGTATCCACGGCCCGGCCACGACGCCCTGGCTCCTCGCCCGCATCGCGGTCCTGACGGAGGGCGCCGCGGTCCGGGCCAACACCGCGTTGATCGTCAACGACGCCCTGATCGCGGGACAGCTCGCGGTCGCGCTTGGTTGAGCCGCGATTAGCCCATACGCCACTCAGGCTGGCGCTATCCAACGGGCGAAGTACCCGAGCCACCGGATCACTTTCATACGCCGATCAGCCTCGCATCTGATCGCGAGTGTGGCGCCGATCGAACCCATGATTGCCGTCCCGAGTGGTGGCAGCGGGATAGCGCTGCCGTGAGTGGCGTATGACGATGAGTCCGCGCGGGACGCCCGTCGCGGGACCTCCCGACCGTCCGGCCGGTGTTCGATGCCCGTCTCACACGTGGACGATGACACCATTCCCAAACCGGCGGCGCTGGCGTACACTCCGGTCCCTCCAGCCGCCGTTCCGGGGATCGCCTTGTCCACGTCCGCGCCGACCACCCAGCCCGAGCCCGGCGAGCCGTTGGCGATCGACGTGCGCGGCATCCGCCGCGTGTACAACATCAAGCCGAAGCCCATCGTGGCCCTCGATGGTGTCGATCTCCAGGTCGAGCCGGGCGAGTTCTTCGGCCTGCTCGGCCCGAATGGTGCCGGCAAGACGACGCTGATCAAGATCCTGACGACCCTCCTCCTGCCGTCGGAGGGAACGGCCCGGATCTTCGGCTTCGACGTCGAGCGCCAGACGAAGCAGATCCGGCGGATCATGAACATGGTCGCTGGCGGCGAGCAGTCCGGCTACGGGATCCTCACCGTCCGCGAGCAGCTCTGGATGTTCAGCCAGTTCTACGGGCTGCCGAGCCGCGACGGCTGGAACAGGGTGGACGAGCTGATCGACGCGGTCGGGCTCGACGAGCAGCGCGTGCAGCGGGTGAGCACGCTCTCGACGGGCCAGCGCCAGAAGATGAACTTCGCCCGCGGACTCCTGAACGACCCGTGGATCTTCTTCCTCGACGAGCCGACGCTCGGCCTGGACGTGGCTGCCGCCCGATCCGTGCGCGAGCTGGTCGTCGCCTGGAAGGCGGCGGTCCCCGGCCGGACGGTCCTGCTCACGACCCACTACATGGCCGAGGCCGACGAGCTGTGCGATCGGATCGCGATCGTGGACCACGGCCGGATCCTCGCCCTCGGCTCACCCGACGAGCTGAAGAAGCGCGTCCAGCGTGAGTCGGTCTTCCGTCTCGAGCTCGATCGCCTCGACGGCGGCCCGGCGGCGCTCCGGCGACTGCCCGGCGTCGTGAGCGCGGCCCTCGCGGCGGGCGACCAGGCGGACGGCACGGGCGATCGTCAGACGGTCGAGGTCAATCTCGCCCTCGTCGACGACGGGGCGCTGGGCGGGGTCGTTGGCGCGCTCGGCGGGCTTGGCGCCCACATCCTTGCCCTGCGCAAGTCGGAGCCGTCGCTCGAGGACGTCTTCGTCGAGCTCGTCGGACGAGGCTTCGACGACCAGGGAGCGGACGACGACGCGGCCGACCCCCGCGAACGCGCGGTCGGGGTCGTCGGGTGAGCGCGCGGGCCGACGGACGACGGACGGACGACGCCCCGGGCCGCAGCGCCTACGTCTACCGCCCGACGGCGAGCCCCCAGGAGGCGGCGATCTGGACCTCGCGCCAGGTCGCGCTGACGAACCTGCGAACGGTGCTGGGTCGGGCGTATCCGCGCGTCACCGGCCTGTTCCGCGAGAAGAGCTGGGTCTTCTTCGAGATCCTGCTCCCGTTCCTGTCGACCTCGGCGTTCGTCTTCGTCTACCGCGCCCTCGAGGCGCCGCCCCAGTACGTCGGGTTCGTCGTGCTCGGCGGGGCGATGACCGCGTTCTGGTTGAACGTGATCTGGATGATGGCCCAGCAGCTCTGGTGGGAGAAGAGCCAGGGCAACCTGGAGCTCTACTTCGCCGCCCCGATGCACATCATGGCCGTCCTGTTCGGGATGGCCTTCGGCGGCTTCGTGATGAGCTCGACCCGGGCGGCGGCCGTCCTGATCATCGCCACGACGGTCTACGGCGTGACATTCTCGATCGACCAGTGGGCCCTCCTGATCGGGGTCTTTCTCCTGACCCTGGCTGCCCTGTACGGGCTCGGCATGGTTCTTGCCAGCCTGTTCCTGATGTGGGGCCGCGAGGCCTGGCACCTGACCCAGCTCCTCGTGGAGCCGGTCTATTTCGTGTCCGGGCTCAACTTCCCGGTCGCCCGGCTCGGGGTCCTCGGTTCGGTCGCGATCAGCATCCTGCCGCTGGCGGTCGGCCTCGACGCGATGCGCCAGCTGGCGTTCGCCGACGCGGCCTATCCGATCGGCACGCCGTCGCCCGCCGTCGAAGCCCTGATCCTCGTCGCGATGGTCATCGTGTTCATCGGCCTGTCGCGCTGGACACTGGCCGTGCTCGAGCGGCGCGCCCGGGCCGAGGGCCGGCTCTCGGTGCGCTGGCAATGACCGCCGCCGAGCCCGCGATCCGGCCAGATGCCTCGGGCCTCGCCTCGCCCGAGTGGGGCGGCTTCGACCCCGCCCGGACCCGCGGCCGCGGTTGGGTCGACGTCCGGCGGAGCTTCATCACGGCGGTCCGGCTCGGCTGGCAGATGGAGGCGAACTGGACCGATCCCGTCCTGTTCTTCATCTACTCGGTTGCGAAGCCCCTCGCGTCGACCCTGATCCTTGTCGTCATGCTCGACGTGATCAGCGGCGGGGCCAAGCCCGAGTACCGCGCCTTCGTCATCGTCGGCAGTGCGCTGTGGTCCTTCGTGATCGCCGGCGTGAGCGGCCTCGCCTGGATGATCCTCGACGACCGCGAGCGCTATCGGATGCTGAAGTACCTCTATGTCAGCCCGAGCGACTTCCTGGCGGTGATCTTCGGCCGCGGCGTCGCCCGGATCGGAGTTGGGGCGATGGGCGCCGCCATCACGCTGGCGGTCGGTGTCATCCTCCTCGGCGTCCCGTTCGACGTCGGTCGGATCGACTGGCCGGTGCTCGTCGTCGTCATGACCCTCGGAGTCGCCTCGATCCTGGCGATCGGGCTCCTGATGGCCGCGATCTGCCTGCAGACCAGGCAGGAGTCGTGGTCGTATCCGGAGGCCGCGTCGGGGGCGCTGTTCCTCGTGTCGGGCGTCGTGTTCCCGCTCAGCGTCCTGCCCCTGCCCGTCCAGGCGATCGGGCTCGTCACGCCGCTGACCTGGTGGATCGAGGGCATCCGACTCGCGCTCTTTCCGGGTGGCGTCAGCGCGATCGGCGGCGCCGGGTCGCTCTACACACAAGTGACGGGAGCTGCGGCGCCAGGCGCGGCGGTGATCATCCTCGTATTGCTGGCGACCGGGACGGTGGCTACACTCGGTGCAGTGGCCATGTTCCGGGTGAGCGACCGACGGGCGAAGGATCGAGGACTCCTCGACCAGACCACCGGCTCCTGACCGAGGCCGAACGGGGAACGCGCCGGACGCAGGAACCGGCCGGCTGCATGAGGGAGGCCCGATGCGCATCTACGAGGGAAGCCCGCGCCAGGACTTCGAGGAGGTCTTCCGGTCGATCGGAGCCTTCCTCGATCAGCGCCGGATGCGCGACGTGCTTCTCGTCGAGGCGCCCGACGGCTTCATCGTCCAGGGCGTCGTCACGGCCGGCGCCGCCGGTGGCACGTGGTCGGAGTCGATGGGTTCGCAGACCAAGGAGACGCTGACCTTCCTCGATGACGACATCGCCCGATTCATGGAAGAATCGGTCGCGCGGCGAGGCACGGCGGGTCCCGAGCCGCAGACCGACGCCGGCTTTTACGAGACGGCGCTCCGCGTGATCGGCCGGTACATCGACGAGCAGAAGCCGCGCGACGTGTTCTTCTTCGAGCAGGACGGCGCATTCGTCGTCCGCCTCTTCCAGGTCGGCCACGCGGGCGCCCACCACAGCCTCGCCGAGTTCACCCGCGACGACATCAGCCAGATGGTCAACCAGGGTCCGACCCTGCGGGTGCCGATCCCGGCCAAGCCCGCCAAGGCCTGATCCAGCCCATCCAACCAGCGCATGGAGGAACCAATTTCATGAAGGCTCTCAAGACCGTCGCCGTCGCCCTCGGCATCACCCTGGCCGCCCTGATCGTCATCCCGTTGATCGTCCTTGCCGGACTCTTCGTCTGGCTGAAGGTCACCGAAGAGCAGGACGAGGACCTCCTCGAGCTCGATCGCGAAGGCGCCTAGCATCGACGCCCCCGAAGCGGCCGAATCGGCGGTACCGCAGACCCCGACGCCCGCCGGTCGACCGGCGGGCGTTCGCATGCCCGCGGACGACGTCCACCCGACCGAGCGGCGCGTCGCGGAGCTGGCGGTCCTCGCGGTCATGGTCGTCTGGGCGGGCAACTTCATCGTCGTGAAGTCCGCTCTGGAGGTCCTGCCGCCGGTCGGCTTCACGTTCCTGCGGTTCGCCCTCGCCTCGACCACGTTGATGGTCCTCCTCCGCCTCCGTGAGGGCTCCATCGGCCTGCCTCGGCGCGACCTGATCGCGATCTGCGGGCTCGGTGCCCTCGGGTTCGGGCTCTACCAGATCCTGTGGACGACCGGACTGCAGCAGATCGCCGCCGGCGACTCGGCGCTGATCATCGCCTCGACCCCGGTCCTCGTCGCCTTCCTTGCAGTCATTGCCCGGTCCGACGTCCTCACGCCGGGCAAGCTGATCGGCGGGATCGTGTCGTTCGTCGGGGTCGCCGCCGTCATCGCGAGCGGCTCCGGGCTGAGCATCGGAGGATCGCTCGTCGGCGAGGCGATCACCCTGCTCGCCGCGATCTTCTGGTCGATCTACACCGCGTTCGGCGCGCCGTTCCTGCGCCGTCACTCGCCGCTCCGCACCACGGCGTGGGCGACTGTTGCGGGCACAGTCGTCCTGGCTCCACTCGCCGCCACCCAGCTGGCGACGATCAACGGCCCGATCCTGACGCCCGGCGTCGTTGGCGCGATCCTCTACTCCGGATTCCTCGCGGCCGGGATCGCCAATGTCATTGTTCTCAACGGCGTCCGTGTCGTCGGCCCCACCCGGACCTCGGCCTACCAGTTCCTTGTCCCGGCCCTGGCGGTCGTCCTCGCGTTCCTGTTCCTGGCCGAGCCGATCCGGCTGGGCCAGGTTCTCGGCGGTGCCGTGATCGTCGCCGGCGTCCTGATCACTCGCGGCGGGGCGCCGTTCCGTGTCCCGGCGGGCCTCCGCTCCCGAGCCTGAATCCGAGGCGCAACCCGTCCTGTCCCGGCTGGCGCACTGCGTTCCGGTCGCGGCGCTGAACGTCATGAGGCGTCCCGGCCGCGAACGCTGACCGTGATGTCGATCGTGATAGCATGACATCATGGATCGCACCACTCTTTCGCTCCCGGACGAGACCCGCCGCCGGCTCCGTCGTCTCGCCGCCGAGCATGGCGTGTCCATGGCCGCCCTGATCCGCGAGGCGATCGAGGAGAAGCTCGAGCGGCTCGCGTCTCTGCCACCGAAACCGCGCAGCCTGGGGATCGGCGCTTCCGGTGTCTCTGACACCGCACGCCGAAGCGGCGACGAGCGGCCGGAACCCCGCGCTTGGCGCTGATCCTCGACACGGGACCGCTCTACGCCGCGCTCGATCGATCGGACGCCGACCACGCTGCGTGTCGGGCGCTAATCGAGAACGCCAAGGAGCCGCTCGTCGTCCCCTCGCCGGTCCTCGTCGAGGTCGACTACTGGGTCGGGCAGCGGCTCCATCCGGGCGTCCTCGTCGCGCTGCTCGCGGACATCGAGGCCGGCGGCTACGTCGTCGCCGACCTTAAGCCGTCGGACTACGCCCGCGTCCGCGAGCTGTGTGACCGGTACGCGGATGCCGACATCGGGTTCGTGGATGCCGCTGTCCTCGCGATCGTCGAGCGCCTCGACGAGCCCAAGCTCGCCACGCTCGATCGGCGTCACTTTGGACTGTTGCGGCCGCGCCATCGCGAAACGATCGAGCTGCTGCCGGCCTGATTCCGCGCGATCCGATTCGACTCCGGAGCCGGTTTTGGATAGCATCAGAAAAACCCCGGAGGACCCGACCCATGGCGAAGTATGTCTTTGTGACCGGAGGCGTGACCTCCTCTCTCGGCAAAGGCATCACCGCCGCCAGCGTCGGACGTCTGCTCAAGGCGCGCGGTCTGCGCGTCTCGATCCTGAAGCTCGACCCGTACATCAACGTCGACCCAGGAACGATGTCGCCCTACCAGCACGGCGAGGTCTTCGTCACCGACGACGGCGCCGAGACGGACCTCGACCTGGGCCACTACGAGCGGTTCATCGACGAGAACCTGACCCAGCTTTCCAACGTCACGACCGGCCGGATCTACCAGGCGGTCATTGCCAAGGAGCGCCGCGGCGACTACCTCGGCGGCACGGTCCAGGTCATCCCCCACATCACCAACGAGATCAAGGAGCGGATCGGGCGGGTCGCCCGCGACGGCGATCCGGATGTCGTGATCGTCGAGGTCGGCGGGACCGTCGGCGACATCGAGAGCCTGCCGTTCCTCGAGGCGATCCGCCAGATGCGCAAGGACGTCGGGCGGGCGAACGTCCTCTACATCCACGTGACGCTGCTGCCGGTCCTCGCGGCCACCGGCGAGCTCAAGACCAAGCCGACCCAGCACTCGGTCAAGGAGCTGCGTGGCATCGGCATCCAGCCGGATGTCATCGTCCTGCGCTCGGACCACCCCGTCTCGCAGGAGATCCGCGAGAAGATCGCGCTGTTCACGGACGTCGCGACCGACGCAGTCATCCCGGCCGAGACCGCCGATACGATCTACGAGGTCCCGCTCCAGTTCGAGGCGTCCGGTCTCGGCAGG
>JALYPW010000117.1 GCA_030856145.1 Chloroflexota bacterium
GACCTGCCCACGGTCGTGCACGAGCCGCCCGGCAAGACGTGACATCGGCCAGTCACGCGTGCCGGCGCCCGCTGGAAGCCATTCCGCACCGCCGATGCACATAGACGTCATCAGCGGCGACCGTCCCGCGTGCCGGCGCCTGCCGCGTAGTCAACGCCGCCGCCGCCGCCAGACGAGAGCGGCCACGGCGACGAAACGTGGTGCCAGAAGGCACCGCTGCAACGACACGGCAACACCGACCGTGTAGGCTCTTGCGAGCTTGCTGACGCAAGCCTTGTCCGAGCCCCGCCACAACCCATGGCAACAGCTCGGAAAGCCCGGGACGCGGCCCAGGGATGACCGTGACCGGAGGACGACGCGACGGGCCGCCGGTGAGGGCCGGGCGGCTGGAGGGTTTGGCATGATCCGACACCGTGCCATGGCGGCGATGGTTGCCATGTTTCTGGTCGTGGCCCAGGTGGCCACCGTCGTCGCGGGGGCCGGTCCGGGACCCTCGAACAGTGGACCAGGCGTCGCCGCACCCATAGACAAGGCACTCCAGAAGGGTCTCAAGGCCGGCACCGCCACCGCCCTGATCGTGGAGTTCGGCACCAAGGCCGACCTCAGGCCCGCAACGAAGGTCAAGGACCGCACCAAGCGCGGGGCAGCGGTGCTCAAAGCCCTGAACGACACCGCGATCACCGCCCAGCGTGGCGCCCGCGCGACCGCCGCGAAGACCCGCGGCGCAAAGGTCACCACGTACTGGCTGACCAACGTCATGGTCGTCGAGGGTGACGCGAAGACACTCGACAGGCTCGCCACCCAGCTCTCGAAGGTAACCGGCGTGACCTCGGTCCGCGCCCCGAAGAGCTACCCGCTGGTCAAGCCGGTCGAGACCAGCATCGCGATCCTGGCCGCCGCAGGCGAGCCCGAGTGGGGCGTCGCCAAGATTCGGGCCAACGAGGCCTGGGCCGACGGGATCCTGGGTCAGGGCATCGTCGTCGCCAACATCGATACCGGCGTCGACTACCTCCATCCCGCGCTCGTCGAGCAGTACCGCGGCAACGACGGCGGCACGTTCACCCATGATTACAACTGGTGGGACCCGTCCGGCATCTGCGGCCCCGAGCCGTGCGATAACGCCGGCCACGGCACCCACACCATGGGGACCATGGTCGGTGGCGATGGGCCAGGGCCATTCACACCAGACACGGGCGTAGCCCCCGGTGCCGAGTGGATCGCGGCCAAGGGCTGCGAGGACTTCTCGTGCAGCGAGATCGCGCTTCTGTCATCCGGCCAGTTCGTGCTCGCCCCGACGGACCTCAACGGCGAGAACCCGGATCCCTCCCGGCGCCCGGACGTCGTCAACAACTCGTGGGGCGGCGGGCCCGGCGACACGTTCTACCTCGAGACGGTCCAGGCCTGGCGCGCGGCCGGCATCATCCCCGTCTTCAGCTCGGGCAATCCCGGCCCGTCCTGCGGCGAGGGTGGCTCACCCGGTGACTTCAGCGAAGCCTTCAGCGCCGGCGCCACGGACGACAACGACAAGATCGCCGAGTTCTCTGGGCGCGGCCCGTCCACATTCGGCAAGGTCAATCCGGATGTGGCCGCCCCCGGCGTCGATGTCGTGTCGTCCGTCCCGGGCGGCGGTTACGAGGCCTTTTCCGGCACGTCCATGGCCGCGCCCCATGTGGCCGGCACCCTGGCCCTCGTCCTGTCGGCCGAGCCCGTGCTGCGCGGCAACGTCGCGGCTGCCACGAATGCCGTGCGAGTCACTGCCGTCGATCGCCTCGATGACAGTTGCGGCGGCGACGACGACGGCGATCCCAATAACGTCTACGGCGACGGCCGGATCGATGCCAAGGCCGCAGTCGATCTCGTGGCCACCGGCGGCACCCTGGCCGGCACCATCACCGACGCCACCACCAACGCCCCGATCGCCGGTGCCCGCATCACCGCCGACGACGGCACCCGCGAGTTCAGCGCCGTCAGCAACGCGACCGGCGACTATGACCTCTTCCTGGCCGCCGGCACGTATCTCGTGACCGCGACCGCGTTCGGCTACGCGACCGGCGTCATCCCGGGCGTCGTCATCATCACCGACGCGACAACCGATACCGATTTCGCCCTCGTGGCCCTGCCGCGCTTCACCGTCACCGGACAGCTGACTGCGGCCGAGGACGGTTCCCCGCTCGTCGGGGCCACGGTCACGGCGGTCGGCACCCCCGTCCCGCCGGCGGAGACCGACGCGACCGGCACCTACGAGCTTGAGCTGCCGATCGGCACCTATCTGCTGCATGCCACCTCCAACGGCTGCACCGAGTCGGCCGACGCCGAGATCGTCGGCTCCACCGGCGGCGAGGTCGTGGAACAGGACTTCGTGCTGTTCCGCAAGCTCGATGACTTCGGGCACGCCTGCACCCCGATCGCCTTCGACTGGGTCGAGACGACCGGCCAGAGCGCCTTGTATGGCGACGAGTTCGTCGGGCGTCTGCGCCTGCCGTTCGACTTCCCGTTCTACGACGAGACCTACTCCCAGATCTATCTGTCGGACAACGGATACCTCAACTTCATCGGTCCCGACCAGTTCAACAGCTTCCCGCTCGCGATTCCCTCGCCCACCCCACCCAACGCCGCGATCTACCTCCTCTGGCAGGATCTGCGCCTCGACGCCGGCAGCGCCATCGGCTACGAGCTCGTCGGCACCGCACCGGACCGCGCGTTCGTCATCTCGTACGACGCCGTCCGCGCCGCGGGGGCCAGCGGCGGCCTCAGCTTCGAGGTCAAGCTCTGGGAGTCCGGCGCGATCGATCTGCTGTACGGCGCCAATCCGGCCAACCCGGGCGACGGCCGCAACGCCACGATCGGGATCGAGAACGCGACCGGCACCGACGCGCTCCAGATCGGCTTCCGTGAGGCGGTCCTTGGTTACAACCGCGCGATCCGCATCACCGAGGTCCCGACCGGGATCGTCAGCGGTGTCGTCACCTCCACCAATGATGGTGCCCCGATCGCCGGGGCCACGGTCACGGCCACACCCGGCGGCCGCGCCGCCCAGACCGACGAGACCGGCACCTATCGGCTGCGTCTGCTCCCGGGTTCGTACAGCCTGACCGCGAGCAAACCGCCATACACGGACGCATCGAGCACCGTCGTGATCGTCGACGGCATCGAAACGACACGCAACTTCACGCTCGACGCACCCATCGGCACGGTCGAACCGCCCACGATCGAGGCGACGGTCGACTTCGGCACCACCACCCAGGTTCCCGTCACGATCGGCAATGACGGCTCGGCTCCGCTCGATTGGGAGGCGCGTGAGCGGCTCCTGGGCGTCACCCCGCCGCCTCTGCCCGCGCCCACGGTCACCACCGTCCGCCGTCCGATCTGGTCACGCCAGCCGGTCCCGGTCGGTATCCCGCTCATCGTCGTCGCCGACACGGGACCACCGGTCG
>JALYPW010000118.1 GCA_030856145.1 Chloroflexota bacterium
ACGGGGCCGATGGGTCGTCCGACCCGGGCAGGATGTCGATCGCGGACATCATCGGCCGCTAGGCCGACCCGGACTCCCCAGCGTGGCCGCCACCGATCCCGAGACGAGCGCCGCTGCCGCCCGCATCGACCTGCTCGAGGGCGCCAACGCCGTGGTCGCGGTCGCCAGCCGGATCGCCGAGCGCGGCGGCCGGATCCGGACGATTGCCACGATCCGGGCCCTCGACACCGATCCGCCCCAGTCCGAGATCGAGGTCGAGGTCGAGGGCCTGACAGCCGACGAGCTCCTCGACGCGCTCGAGGGCCTGCCCGAGATCCAGGCAATCCGCCGGACCCGCGCCCTCGCGACGATCTTCGGCAAACGCGTGATCGTCGTCGGCGGCGGGGCGCAGGTCGCCCAGGTCGCGCTCGGCGCCGTGAGCGAAGCCGATCGCCACAACCTGCGCGGCGAGCGAATCAGCGTCGACACGATCCCACTCGTCGGCGAGGCCAACATCGCCGCGGCCGTCCGGGCGGTCGCCGACCTGCCGCGCGCCCGCCTGCTCGTCCTTGCCGGCTCGATCATGGGCGGCGACATCTCGGTCGCGGCCGACGAGCTCCGGGCGGTCGGCGTCCCGATCATCGCCCTGAACATGGTCGGCTCGATCACCGACCACGTCGACCTCGTCGTCAGCGACCCGGTCCAGGCCGGGACGATGGCCGTGATGGCGATTGCCGACACCGCGTCCTTCGACCTCGTCCGCCAGAAGGGCCGCCGCTACTGAGCCTCAGGCGAGTTCCGCCATGAGGTCGAGCTCAGCCAGCTGGAACCTCGGCGGACCCTAGGCCTCGGGCTCGAAGCGGAGCGAAACCGAGTTGATGCAATAGCGCAGTCCGGTGGGATTGGGGCCATCGTCGAAGACGTGTCCGAGGTGACCGCCGCACCTGGGGCAGAGGGCTTCGACGCGCGTCATCCACATCGACCGGTCAGTCTCCGTGGCGACGGCGTCTGGAGCGACCGGGGCGGAGAAGCTCGGCCAACCGGTCCCCGAGTCGAACTTCGTATCGGACTGGAAGAGCTCGGCGTCGCAGCCGGCGCACACGTACCTGCCCGGTCGGTGCTCGTCCCAGAGGTCGCCCGTGAATGCTCGTTCGGTGCCCTTCTGCCGGAGAACCCGGTACTGCTCGGGCGTCAGCTTCGCCCGGAATTCATCGTCGGTTCGGGGAGTCGGCAAGGTCTCGTCGATCGTCATGTCGGGAGTATCACCCTGGCCGGTGACGGGCGAATGACGCGTCGAACGTTGCTCCGCGACCCGCGGCGGCGTGGCTTCTAGGTCGCTGCGACCGTCTCGCTGACCGACAGCCGGCCGTCCTGGTCGGCAAAGTCCCAGACGTCGATCTCCGGCGGCGTGACCCCGAGTGACGTGAGGGCCGTGCAGATCTGGCTGCGATGGTCGGTGCCGTGGTGGAGAACCTGGGCGAGGCGGATCCCGAGTGGTGCGTGGCTGTCGGTGCCGTCGTCGCGCTGGCGGACGACGTCGGCGTCCGGGTCGATGTCCTTGGCCACGATGGCCGCCCACTCCGGCCCGTTGGACTCCATCTGCGCCCGGAGCGTCGCGAGGTCCATGTGCTCCTCGTCGATCTCGGGCGTGCTCCCGCCGGTCAGGGCGAACAGGTAGCCGCAGTCGCCGCCGACGAGGTGGCGGAGGGTGTCGATGATCGATCCGTAGGTGCCCGGAACGGTCGTGTCCAGCTGCGCCGGCTCGAGGGCGGCGCACGCGTCGAACACGCGCAGGGATGCCCAGACGTGATGCCCGAAGGCATCGGCGAGAAGAGGTCTGCTCATGTCAGGACCGTACCACCGCGATCGGTCAGGACGTGTCCGGAATCCGCGACAGGCTCGACATCAGTCGGTCGTCCGGATCTTCCAGTACGCGTCCTTCTTCACGATCTGCCCGTCCCGGAACGTCCACAGGTCGCAGCCCCGGACCTCGATCCGCTGGCCGGCCGTCGACGTGCCGGACAACGTCCATTCCGACGCTCCGCGATCGCCATCGACGAAATGCGTGTCGTCCGTGTAGCGGATGTCCGGGATCCCCGAGAAGCGCCCCGCGAACGCGACGCGGACATCGTACTTGCCCACGAACCGTTGGCCCCATCGATCCGGTCCGTGCGGTCCCTCGAAGACCGCGTCGTCGGCGAAGTGGCGAAGGATTTCGTCGAGGTCGTGCCGGTCGAACGCCGCGGTGACCGCCTGGATCACGCGCATGGCCTCGTCATGATCCATGGAACACCTCCTCGATCCCCGTCGCGTCGACCACGAAGCGTGTGGTTGTCACCGTGCCCGAACCTCGTCGGGCAGCCAGAACCAGCGGAGCGACTCGAAGTCGTCGCCGACGAGCGGTGGGCCCTCGGACGCAGGGGCGGCACCCAGGACCGCGACCGGATCGGCCAGGATCCGCGCCGCTTCCTCGAGATGGCCGGCCAACGCTTCGTCACCGGCCCGGTGGCGATGGGCGGGATACGTCACCCCGTCCCCGGCGAACCGGACGTCGTGGAGCGACAGCGGCGGCTCGGGCGATCCCGCGGCGTGGCGCCACATCCCCGTCGCAGCCTCGAACCGGTACCAGGGCAGCAGCCGCCAGCCGTCGCGAGCGACCAGCGCGACCGCCTGCGTGATGTACGCGAACACGGCCTCGCTGATGAAGTAGTTGAAGTTCACCCGGACCCAGCCGGGCTTGATCCCCTCGCAGCCGCGCGAGATCTCGCGCTCGAACGCGTGCGAGGTCTCGATGTCGATCCCGAGCAGGCGATGGCCGTACGGCCCGGCGCACGAGCAGCCGCCGCGCGACTGGATCCCGAACAGGTCGTTGAGGACGGCGACGACGAAGTTGTGGTGGAGATAGCGCCCGTCGTGGCGGATCGTGAACGACACGATCGACAGCCGCTTCAGCGCCGGGTTGCCGAGGATCCCGATCCCGGGCTCGGCCGCCCACGCTGCGATCGCCCGATCGATGAAGTCCTCCTCGCGCGCCCGGATCGCCTCGACCCCGACGGCCTCCTTGAGCGCGAACACGAGCCCGGCCCGGATCGACTCGATGATCGCCGGCGTCCCGCCCTCCTCGCGATGCTCGGGATCGTCGAGGTAGACGTGCTCGAGCGGGTTGACATAGGCGACCGTCCCGCCGCCGGGCGCGTGCGGGACGCGGTTGTGGAACAGCTCCCGGCGGGCGACGAGGACGCCGGGCGTACCCGGGCCGCCGATGAACTTGTGGGGGCTGACGACGATCGCGTCCTTGTAGTCCAGGTCGGCGTCGCCGTCGGGCTCAGTGGCCCCGTCGGGCGCCGTGGCGTCGCCGGCGGGTCGGTCGCGACGCGGATCCATCTCGATCTCGACATACGGCCCGGCCGCCGCGAAGTCCCAGAACGACAGCGCCCCGTGGCGGTGGAGCATCACCGAGATCGCCCTCGTGTCCGACAGGATCCCGGTGACGTTCGACGCCGCCGAGAACGACCCGATCCTCAGGCGCCGATCGTCGGTTTCGGTCAGGGCGGCCTCGAGCCGGGCGAGGTCGATCCGCCCATCGGCGTCCTCGCCGATCACGATCACGTCGGCGATCGACTCGCGCCACGGCAACTCGTTGCTGTGGTGCTCGTA
>JALYPW010000132.1 GCA_030856145.1 Chloroflexota bacterium
CGAGGGCGGCGTCCTTCTCGATGTGCTTGCGGTACTCGTCGAGGGTCGTCGCCCCGATCGTGTGGAGCTCACCCCGGGCGAGCATCGGCTTCAGCAGGTTCGAGGCGTCCATCGCGCCCTCGGCCGCGCCCGCGCCGACGACCGTATGGAGCTCGTCGATGAACAGGACGACCTGGCCCTCGGAGTCCTTGATCTCCTTGAGGACGGCCTTCAGGCGTTCCTCGAACTCGCCCCGGAACTTGGCCCCGGCGATCACCGCGCCGAGGTCGAGCGAGATCACCCGCTTGTCCTTGAGCCCCTCGGGCACGTCGCCCCGAACGATCCGCTGGGCGAGGCCCTCGACGATCGCGGTCTTGCCGACCCCGGGCTCGCCGATCAGGACCGGATTGTTCTTCGTCCGCCGGCTCAGGACCTGGACGACCCGCCGAACCTCCTCGTCGCGCCCGATCACCGGGTCGAGCTTGCCGGCCCGCGCCTCCGCGGTCAGGTCGCGGCCGTATTTCTCGAGGGCCGCGTAGGTTCCCTCGGGGTTCGGCGAGGTGACGCGCTGGCCGCCGCGGACGCTCTGGAGGGCACCGAAGACGGCCTCGCGTCCGGCGCCGTGGCGCTCGAGGAGCTGGCGTCCCTCGCCGCCGACCTCGAGGATGCCGAGGAGGAGATGCTCGGTCGAGACGTAGTCGTCGCCGAGCCGGCGGGACTCCTGCTCGCCGAGCTCGAGGACGCGCTTGGCGCGCGGGTCGAGGGACAGCGAGCCGCCCCGGATCCGGGCGCGCTTGCCGAGGATCCCGGCCAGCTCGTCACGGAAGGCGGGCAGGTCCACGCCGAGCCGGCGGAGGGTCTCGGCGGGCACGCCGTCATCGGGCTCGACGAGGGCGTGGAGCAGGTGCTCGGCGTCGAGGACGGGCGATTCCAGGCCCGCGGCGGCGCTCTGGGCGGCGGCGATGGCCTCCTGGGCCTTCTGGGTGTACTTGTCGAGTTGCATTCGGGGATCTCCGGGTCGAGGTCGGGCTGGCGCGACGGGTGGACCGCCGGCGGCGGCGCTGTGGATCAGGTGCTGGTTCGCGGGTCGGGTTGGTCGACTTGATCAAGGAAGGCGCGGGCGGCCGCGGCGGTCTCGTCGTCGAGCTTCGCCGGCAGGACGACGCGGGCCTTTGCGTAGAGATCGCCGTGGCCCTCGCCGCGCAGGATCGGCATTCCCTGGCCCTTCAGCCGGAAGCGGTGGCCGTTCTGCGTCCCGGCCGGGATCCGGAGGAGGACCCTGCCCTTGAGCGTGGTCACGGGCACCTCGCCACCGAGGAGCGCCTCGGCGAGGGTGATCGGCAGCTCCCGCTCGAGGTCCGCGCCCTTGCGCGTGAAGACGCCGTGTGGCCGGACCTTCGTCGTGACGACGATGTCGCCGCCGCGCGGTCCCTGGCCGCTCAACTTGATCTTCGTGCCGTCGGCCGCGCCGCGCGGGATCGTGACGTCGAGCCGGCGTCCATCGAGCTCGAGCCGGCGGGTGGTGCCGTGCCAGGCCTCCTCGAGGTCGATCTCGGCGACGGCCTCGGCAGTGGTCGCCGGCCGCGGCCGAGCAGCGGCGGTCCGGGTCGAGCCGCCCGCGGCCGTCCCGCTCAGGCCCATCCCGGACAGGATGTCGTCGAACGATGGACCGGTTGCCGGCCCACGCCGGACGCCGGGACCGGGCGTTGCCGCGCCGTGGACGCCGCCGTCGGCCTCGAAGAACGTCCGAAAGAAGTCGGAGAAGTCCGCGCCGCCCGCCCCGTCACCGGAGGTCCGGAACTCGTAGCGGACGTTCGGCCCGCCGCCCCCGCCAGCCGCGCGGCCCGCCCGCCCGAAACCGGCCCCGAACGGCGAACCTCCGCCGAACGGCGAACCCGCCGCGTCGGGATCGACGCCGGCCCGGGAGTAGGCCTCCCAGTCCTTGCCGAGGCGGTCGTACTTCTTGCGCTTGTCGGCGTCGGACAGGACCGCGTTGGCCTCGTTGACCGCCTTGAAGCGCTGCTCGGCGGTCGTGTCGCCGGGCTTCTTGTCGGGATGGTTCTCGCGGGCGAGCTTGCGGAAGGCCTTCTTGATGTCGGCCTGGCTCGCCGCCCGCGGGACCCCGAGCGTCTGGTAGTAGTCCTGAAAGTCCATGGTTCAGAACCTGTTCGGTCGATGCGACGAAGGCCGATGCGTGGGCATCGGCCTTCGTGTCGCTCTAGCGGCCGCCGTCCACGGCGACCGGGGGCTGATCCGTCGGCGGGAACGTCGATCGGATGACGTGATCCTCGCGCTCGGGGTTGTCGCTCGGCGCGTCGCCGGGCTTCACGACCTTGGCCGGCTCCGCGACGACGAGCGCCTTCGGCTTGCGCCGGAGGGCCGTCTCGAGGACCTGCTCCATCGAGTCGACCAGGACGAGCTTCATCGACTTCCGGATCTCGTCCGGGATGTCGCGCAGGTCCTTCTCGTTCTTGCGCGGCAGGATCACCATCTTTGCCCCCGCCAGATGGGCGGCCAGGATCTTGCTCTTCAGCCCGCCGATCGGAAGGACCCGACCGCGAAGGGTGATCTCGCCGGTCATCGCGACATCCTTGCGAACGGGGATTCCGGTCAGGGCGCTGACGATGGCGAGGGCCATCGTGATCCCCGCCGACGGACCGTCCTTGGGGGTGCCGCCCGCCGGAACGTGGATGTGGAGCGTGTTCTTCTCGAACGTCTCGCGCGGGATGCCGAGCTCACGGGCATGGGCCCGCGTCCACGACAGCCCCGCCCGGGCCGACTCGCGCATCACGTCGCCGAGCTGGCCGGTGAGGATGAAGTCCTCCTTGCCCTCCATGTTCGTGACCTCGATCGCGACGACGTCGCCGCCGACCTCGGTCACGACCAGGCCCATGGCCGAACCCGTCTGGTCCTCGGCCTCGAGCTCGCCGTACTCGTAGCGCGGCGGTCCGAGGTAGTCGTTCAGGCGCTTCACGTCGACGACGGTCTTGCGCTTGCGGCCCTCGGCCACGGCCCGGGCCACCTTGCGCATGACGTTGGCGATCTCGCGCTCGAGATTCCGGACGCCCGCCTCGTGGGTGTACGACCGGACGAGCTCGATCATCGTCTCGTCGGGGATGGTGATGTGCTTGTCCCTGAGGCCGTGGTTCTTCATCTGCTTGGGGATGAGGAAGCGCTTGCCGATCTCGATCTTCTCGGTCTCGGTGTAGCCCGGCAGGTGGACGACCTCCATCCGGTCGCGGAGGGCGGCCGGGATCGGGTCGAGCAGGTTGGCGGTCGCGACGAAGAGGACCTTGCTCAGGTCGAACGGGACCTCGAGATAGTTGTCCTGGAACGTGTTGTTCTGCTCGGGATCAAGGACCTCGAGGAGGGCCGACGAGGGGTCGCCCCGGAAGTCCATCCCGATCTTGTCGACCTCGTCGAGCATGAAGACCGGGTTGTTGGAACCGGCAGTCTTGATGTTCTGGATGATCCGGCCCGGGAGCGCGCCGATGTACGTCCGGCGATGGCCCCGGATCTCGGCCTCGTCGTGGATGCCGCCGAGGCTCATTCGCACGAACTTGCGGCCCATCGCCCGGGCGATGCTCTTGCCGAGCGAGGTCTTGCCGACGCCGGGCGGTCCGACGAAGGCGAGGATCGGGCTGCGGATCTCATCGGCCAGGGTCCGGACCGCGAGGTACTCGAGGATCCGCTCCTTGATCTTCTCGAGGCCGTAGTGGTCCTCGTCCAGGATCCGGGCGGCCTCCTTGATGTCGAGCTGATCGTCCGTCGCGACGTTCCAGGGCAGGCCGACGAGCCAGTCCACGTATGTCCGGATCACGCCGACCTCGGGCGAGGCGGACGGGATCCGGCTCATCCGGTCGACTTCCTTGATCGCCCGGGCCTTGATCTCGTCGGGCATGCCGGC